>NZ_JAKUDY010000005.1:0-296507 GCF_022662635.1 Bacillus cereus group sp. BfR-BA-01522
ATGAAATACCATAACCAGCATAGATATCAGTGGAATTTAAAGAAGATGACTCCTGTTGAATACAGAAATCATCTTCTCGCGGCTGCCTAACTTTTTTTTAAATGTCCTTTACAAAGGGTACAGATTACTACTCAATCGGCTCTTTTTCTCGTTATTTATTAAAATGTTGTAAGATTGCTTCTACAATACGTTCTGAAGCACGACCATCACCGTAAGGGTTGGATGCCTGCGCCATTTTATCATGCGCTTCCTTATTTGATAATAACTCATCCGCAAGTGTAAAGATCGTTTCTTCATCTGTGCCTGCTAATTTCAATGTACCAGCTTCAATTCCTTCTGGACGCTCTGTCGTGTCGCGCAGAACAAGAACTGGCACCCCAAGAGATGGCGCCTCTTCTTGCACACCACCTGAATCTGTTAGTATTAAGTAAGAGCGAGCTGCAACATTATGAAAATCAATTACATCTAGCGGTTCAATTAAATGAATGCGATTATGCTCTCCTAAAATGTCATTAGCTGTTTCACGTACAACAGGATTCATATGAACCGGATATACAACTTGTACATCTTCATGTTTGTCAACAAGGCGCTTAATTGCACGGAACATGTTGCGCATTGGTTCACCTAAGTTCTCGCGACGGTGCGCAGTCATAAGAACAAGCCGGTCGTTACCAAGCTTCTCTAGAACAGGATGACTATATGTTTCTTTTACAGTTGTTTTTAGTGCATCAATTGCCGTATTTCCTGTTACAAAAATACGAGACTCGTCTTTATTCTCTTTTTGTAAATTTGTTGCTGATTTTGCTGTTGGAGAAAAATGCAGATCAGCCATCACACCTGTTAATTGACGGTTCATTTCTTCTGGATACGGAGAATACTTATCCCACGTACGAAGTCCTGCCTCAACGTGACCAACAGGAATTTGATTATAAAAAGCCGCAAGACTCGCAATAAATGTCGTTGTTGTATCACCGTGAACAAGAACGATATGCGGTTTTGCTTCTTTCATTACTTGATCGAGACCTTGTAAACCACGTGTTGTAATATCAATTAAAGTTTGACGGTCCTTCATAATATTCAAATCAAAGTCTGGTGTAATTCCAAAAATATTTAATACTTGATCCAGCATTTGACGATGCTGCGCTGTTACAGTCACAATCGATTCAATTTTATCTGGATGCTTTTGCAGCTCTAATACAAGAGGTGCCATTTTAATCGCTTCTGGACGTGTTCCGAAAATCGTCATTACTTTTAAACGTTCAGTCATTTCACTGCCTCTTTTCTTTCACAAATTACACAATGTCACTACTATACTTGATTATAGACAAAAATAAAGCGAAGCAAAAGTAAGTGCTTCATTAGACAATAATTGAAACATTACGATTACAAATACTCTTTCTTCCTATCGAGTAATAATCGATTTTATGTTTCTTCACATCCTCATCAGTATAACAATTTCTCCCATCAATTGAACTCCCCCCACTTAGCTAACGCTTGAAGTGGAGGATTCCTACGAACACCGATATACCCATCGGTTATTTAGTAGGCTCCCCCCGTAGTTCCTACGGTTAATACGAAATTCGTATGGTATTTACAGTCTTATTTGGGGTCTGACACTTGGTTTTCGTGCCACAGATTTGATAGTTTATCCTTTTTGCGACTTTCGAATGGTGGAGGCGAACGACAGCCACCAGACAAGTTCTATTTACGCAACAAGCAACCACGCTTGAATTCGTTCTACATGTATTGTAGCAAAGATGTTGGCTAATGCCAATCGACATTCATCTCCCACTTACTCATTGGGCTACACCCTACACATTCTTTGAAGTGGAAGTATTCTGTCGGGAACTGATAAAGGCAATATATCTTGCTAATGGATACTTGTGAATCGCTTCCCCCTCTTTTACAATAAACGCTGCATAAGTTCCAACTATTGCTTCATATTGAATTTCGTCACCAAATACTTGCTTGAGGATGAGAAAGGGCTTGTGGATCGTATACAACGCCGTTCGCTCCTATCTTGATTAATTCTTGTATGATGACAAGGATGGGGCCTCTCGAATATCATCTGTATTTAGTTTGAAAGATGCTCCTAACACGACTATTCTTTTTCCTTCCATATCTATCCCTTGTTTTGCTTTCTCAATTAACAATCTTTGTTGATTATGATTCACCTCAATAACAGCCTTTAATAATTTAAAGTCATGGGCAACATTTCCAGAAATTTGAACGAGTGCCCTAGTATCTTTCGGAAAACATGATCCTCCGTAGCCAATACCGGCCTGTAAGAAAGAAGAACCAATGCGCTTATCCATCTCCACTTCTATTAGATTTGCCCCGGTTTTCTCACATATATTTGATATTTCATTAAGAAAGCTAACTTTTGTAGCTAAAAGAGCATTCGATGCATAGTTAATCATTTCTGCACTACGGAGATTTGTTATAAAAAAAGTCATATACGCCTGAACCTTCTCGTAAAAATTCCGGATTTGACACTACTTCTATTTGGTGCTGGCTACATACATTCTTATACATCCACTTCTTTATTAACTCGTTCGTTCCCACAGGAACTGTACTTTTGGTAATGATAATGACATCTCGATTTACATATGTCCCAATATCATAACAAGCATTCTGAATATAAGTTAAATCAGCAGTTCCATTTGGCAAAGAAGGCGTTCCTACCGCAATAAAGATGTAATCCGAATGCGTAAATGCCTCCCTTTTGCTAGAAGTGAATGCGAAACGGCCTTTTTTATTCATTAACGTTACTAAGCGCTCCAAACCCAGTTCATAAATCCGCATGTCTCCTTGCTGTATTCGCTCTATTTTCTTTTTATATCAAAACAGATAACAGAATACCCAATCCCCGTAATTAATCCAACATAATCCGCACCCACCACTGTAATTTTCATTTCATTTTTTTACACAGAGTGACTATCATGAAATGTGCTGACATACATAAAAGGGTCCCTGTGCTTCCTCCTTTCACAGATCAGTACACAATCGTGATACTTCTAAATACGACATAGGAGCAATCATTTTGATGAAGGAAAAGTGAGATACGACTTCTATTATATGAACCGTCTTTTCTTTCTTTTTTAAAATTTCGTAAAAAACCATCTCTTTTTTTATATTTTTTACAAATATATCGTCACATGTTATGTAAACTTCCATATTTTAACGTGAAATGTACGTATTCTAACGTGTAACACTTATAGTAAAGAAATTATGATACAAACGAGTAGCACGTCACTACACATATAAAACGAAAGAAGTTGAAACGGCTCGTCTTACCTCAAGATTCAGAGAGAAACAAGGAAAATAGGCGGAAATGAGGGGGTACGTAAAAGTCTGATTGATGAAGCCTAATCATCAATCAGGGATGAAAAGCCCCCTTTTTACTCTATAGTAAAAAGTGTTACAGAAACGTTACAACATATTTCATTGACATGATATTTGTCATATATTTTATCTATTTCCAATTGCAGTGAATAGAAAAAAAGATTGAATTCTACTCTTTTTGTGATACCATATGTTATGAGCCTGCAAACAAACATCATAATTTTCAGATAAAACATTTAGAAATTAAGTTAAATTATCAAAGGTGGGGTATTAATGAACTCACAAGTGATTTATGCAGTTTTGGCCTCTTTCATTACTGTACTCGTAGTCACTCCGTTCGTTATCAAATTAGCTTTTAAAATTGGAGCAACAGATAAGCCAAACGCACGTAAAGTACACCAAAAAATTATGCCTCGTCTCGGTGGACTGGCAATCTTCATTGGTGTAGCTGTAGGATTTATTGTTAGTGGATTATATGAGCAGAGAATGCTATCAATAACTTTAGGTGCTGTTATCATCGTTATCATTGGGATTTTAGATGATATGTATGAATTATCAGCAAAAGTAAAATTCGGTGGACAACTATTAGTTGCAATACTAATTGCAAAGAGTCAACTGTTAATCCAAGTCCTTTATATTCCATTCTTAGGAGATACAGAACTTGGACTACTTGCATATCCAATTACCGTATTTTGGATTGTCGGTATTACAAACGCGATCAATTTAATTGATGGATTAGATGGCTTATCAGCTGGTATTTCCTCCATTGTTCTTGCAACATTGGCATATATGGCCTTTACCAGTCCAATGGGAACTGGGGCAGTCATCATCTTACCATTAGCACTTATCGCGCTTGCAAGTACAATTGGCTTTTTGTTCTACAACTTCCATCCAGCAAAAATCTTTATGGGAGATACAGGTGCACTATTTTTAGGATATTGCATTTCTGTTATATCATTACTTGGACTATACAAAAGCGTAACGTTATTCAGTTTCATTGTTCCTATTATCATTTTAGGTGTTCCTGTCTTCGATACGGCATTTGCGATTATTAGACGTATTGTAAATAAAAAACCAATTTCTGCGCCAGATAAATCGCATTTACATCACCGTCTATTAGCGATGGGATTCTCGCATCGAACAACGGTACTCATCATTTATGCATTTGGCATTTTCTTTAGCGTAAATGCCATCATCTTCACGAGCGCAACATTATGGTTATCGATTATTCTTTTATTCGCTTTGATTTTCTTTACTGAAATCGTCGCTGAAATAATTGGTCTTGTGCACGAACGCTATAAACCAATTATTTCCTTTTATAAAAAAGTGAAAAAACGTGAAGAATAATAATAGTATTGCCTTTATTACTACGAAATATTCAAATAGCATCCTTTCTTTTTAAGAGAGGATGCTATTTTTATTTCCAAAATATACTTCGTTTGAGAGTGAATAGATTGGATAAAAATATACATATAAAGAAGATTATGAGAAGAACCTCTCTATTCCTTCTTGCATCTTTGATTGCGAAACTGAGGGTGAGTATGATGATGAAGCGAGTATGTCAATGTGTAATAATACTTTTAGCTATGATAATATGTACAGCATCTTATATTGAAGCAGCGACGAACTCTCTAGTTGAACATCGTTCTACTATCCAGACTGCTGCACTTCCACAAAAAATTGCGTACTTAACATTTGATGATGGACCAAACAAATATACATCACAAATTTTAAACATCTTAAAACAAAAAAATGCAAAAGCTACCTTCTTTGTTATTGGTGGAAGAGTATCTCGTTATCCCCAAACAACGAAACGTTTAATTAGGGAGGGACATTACATCGGACTCCATAGTATGTCCCATGATGCAAAACGTCTATATACTGGAGATCCATCCATTTTAATTTCTGAAATGATGCAAGCCCAAAAAATTGTCCAACAAGTAACAAAGTTAAACTCCCGTCTCGTTCGTGTTCCTTATGGCAGCATGCCATATTTAAAAAAGAACTATCGAGATGCACTCGTTTCTGCTCATTATAAATTGTGGGATTGGACCATTGATACATATGATTGGAAAAGCTACAATAATCCTTCTGCGGTTCTAGAACGTGTGATGAACCAAAGTGACGAACCAGTAGAAGTAATTTTAATGCATGATTCAAGTGTCACCGTACAAATCCTTCCTAAAGTAATTGATTATCTTCAATCAAAGGGTTATACACTTCTTTCTTATAGTCCCTCCTCCCATGTAGAGGTAAACTTTTGGAAAGACACAAGATTGTAACAGCTTTAGTATATATACTAGAGCTGTTTGTTTTTTCTCTTTCCCCCCTTCTCATTTTTGTGTACAATTTTAAATAGTGATGAAGTTTCGAGGTGAAGAAAAATGAAACGAATTGACCTCATCTATGATGCAATACAGAAGGGGAATTACACAGAGGGCGTAACAGCATCTGATTTGGCTACACTTTTACAGCTAGACCGTGCAAATGTGAGCAGCGATTTAAATAAACTCGTGAAAGATGGACGATTATGTAAAACAAATACAAGACCTGTTCGTTTCTATATAGAGTTAAATCATCTATTAGAAACGCCTTCAACGGGTAGCACCGCACTTGACAATTTCGCAAAAGAAAACACAAGTCTTAAAATTGCAATTGAAAAAGCAAAAGCTGCCGTACTCTATCCGCCAAATGGTATGCATACATTACTACTTGGAGAAACAGGTGTTGGAAAATCTATGTTTGCCTCCTTAATGCACGAATACGCAATTGAAGTCAATCAACTGCAAAAAGACGCACCCTTTATTATTTTTAACTGTGCTGACTATGCGAATAATCCACAGCTTTTACTTGGACAACTCTTCGGAATCAAAAAGGGTGCTTACACTGGTGCAAATGAGCAAAAAGGATTAATTGAAAAGGCCCATGAAGGCATTTTATTTTTAGATGAAGTACATCGTCTTCCGCCAGAAGGACAAGAAATGCTCTTCACGTTTATCGATCGTGGTGTCTATCGTCGCCTTGGCGAAACAGAAAATGAACGTAAGGCAAAAGTATTAATTATTGCAGCAACAACAGAAGAACCAAATTCATTTTTATTAAAAACATTTACAAGACGAATTCCAATGACTATCACATTGCCACCGCTTCGCGAACGAACATATGAAGAACGCTTTACACTTTTACAGCTTTTTTTTACAAATGAAGCCATTCGTCTCAGAAAAAACATACATGTTAGTCCAAATGCAATGCGCGCTCTCGTCTTTTATCAATGTCCAAATAATATCGGACAATTGAAAGCAGACGTCCAAATCGCATGTGCAAAAGCCTATTCTGATTTTGTAACAAAAAAACGAGAATCTGTCCGCGTCTCGAGTACCGATTTGCCATGGTATATAAAAGAAGGGCTCTTTATTGAAAGAAAAAGCCGTCACTTATACCAAGTGCCAAATGAAACGTTTTTATTTACAAGTGATAAAGGGTGGAGCAAGCACGAACTAGACAATCAACGTACATCTATTTATGAGTACATCGATCATAAATATGAAGAACTTCAAGCTCAAGGTATTGAAGAAGCTGAACTAGAGCTGCTCATTGAAAATGATATTCAAAGCTTCTTCGTTCAATATTTTCATCAAATGTCTAAAACAACCAATCATGAAAATGTATTTAAAATTGTGGACCATTGCATTGTTTCTGTATGTGAAAAAATTGCCTCACTAGTAGAAAAACACTTATCTAAGACTTTTGATGAAAAGGTATTTCTTGCTTTAAATTTGCATGTACAGACAACTTTACAACGAATACGAAGCGGGAAACAAATCCATCACCCACAGCTAAACCAAATTCGAACAAAATATAAAGAAGCTTTCTCTGTAGCAATGAAGTGCCTTCAAGTTTTAGAAGACGAATTACAAATCACGATGCCAATTGACGAAGCTGGATTTTTAACAATGTTTTTCGTTGTTGATCCACTTCCTGCCTCACAAGCAGAAGTAAAAGTCTTAATTTTAGCTCACGGAAATGGTATTGCAACTGAAATGGCTAATGTCGCCAATGAACTTCTTGGTATGCATGAAGTAACTGGCATCGATATGCCGCTGCAAGAATCGCCAAAAAGCTTTTTAGAGCGCGTGAAAGTCTATATGCGAACACTTGAACATATAAACGGACTTCTCTTACTTGTAGATATGGGATCGCTCGCTTATATAGGGGATATATTAGAAACTGAATTTCAAATTCCAGTTCGCGTCCTTTCTATGACGAGTACACCGCATGTATTAGAAGCCGCTCGAAAGGCCCAGCTCGGCTATTCATTGGATGCTTTATATGAAACCGTAAAAAATTTAACACCTTTTTATTTACACGTACACGAAGAAAAGAAAAAACCACTATCTCCAATGAAATCCGTTATTTTAACGGCCTGCCTAACTGGCGAAGGAAGCGCGCTTGCTATTCAAAAGATGCTTGAAAATTATTTGCGCTTTGATAAAAATTTAATTGAAATTATCCCCATTAGCATCGTTCATCAAAAAGATTTAACAAAGATGCTTGAGAATATAAAAAAGGAACGAAATATCATTTGTATTGTGACCAATTTCGATGTGCAAGTACCATGCTTAACTTACCATTTCCAAGATATCGTAAACTATAAAGCCATTCAGCCAATTCAAGAACTTATTACGTATGAAGAAACATACGCTAAAATGGCTGATATTCTCGGACAACAAATGCAGCGAGATGACGGAGCACTCATGATTAAGACGATTCGTTATGCATTAAATACAATTCAAGAGCTCACCTCCTTACAGCTAAATCCCGATAGCCTAATGGGCGTCATCTTACATATGAGCTGTATGATTGACCGTCTTCAAAAAGGAGAGAGTCTCCTTCCTTATCCAGATCGAGAAACTCGTCGCCAAGACCAATACTGGATGTACATGAAAGTAAAAAAAGCGCTGCAACCAATTGAAAATACATTTACAGTAAACATTCCAGATGATGAAGTATTTTATGTGATGGACTTCTTCATCAAGAATCAACCGGAAAAAGATCATGAAACAAACGAAAGCCCGTGAAACTTCACGGGCGTTTCTTAATCTTTCTTATTCTTCCGCGTATCTCCCCTTTTTTAAAGGTTTCCGTACAAACATTCACATATGCATTTGCACGTTCGATTTCTTTCAAAAGCTGTTCAAATGTCTGTCTTTGTAAAGGCCCTTCTAAATCTTCAGTCGTTAATGCCCCTTTAACAATTCCTTGATCTACACTTATCCCATGCTTCACAGGTCCATATAAAAACAAAACTTCTGGCCCCACTTGATTCTTTCTTCCGAGATGGATTTGACATGATATCACTTTCTCTATTTCCTTTACTATTACCCTATAATGAATTTTCGTTAAGTCACTATTAAAAATAAGCTCGACTACACCATAAGCGTTCGTATTTACAGGGGGGACTTCCCTCTCTCCTTTTAATCTAGCAAAGAAATGTTTTGTCATACACGCAACATTCTCCTTATATAAAATTTACTTGATACACTCCTGTAACTAATTTATTGCTAAGGCATAATCAATTATGACCTTTTCCCTTGCATTCCCCGTTTCATACATTTATAAAATCTTTACAAAGCAACGACCCGCCTTATATCACGCACTTAAATTTTCATTTTCTTTAGATAATCCTTTGAAGAAAGACGACTTCTTTTATGAAGCCGCCTTTTTTCATTCTTAAAATTTTACAAGCTCTATTCCTTCTGGTAAGCGAGTCTCTGTTAAAATTTGCAGTTCTTTTACGCGGTCCATCACGTAAGAAGATCGCTTCATCAGCTCCGGATCAATATAAGCTGGATGTACCATAACTTCCACAGTTTGCTCATCTTTCACACGTTCTTTTAATTTTAGAAAATAATCTTTCTGCACACCAGCGCTATAAAAGTCACAAAAAAACACATCTGAAAATGGAAACACCGCTCTTTCCCCTTCGCAGCGCCGAACGGGCACGTTATATTTAGCTGCCAATCGCTTCATGACATCATGTAAGAGGGGCAAACTATGTATATGATGATGACTATCTAGATGCGTGAATCGTAATCCAAATGATAAAAACTTTTCAATTTGAGCAGTCCATTCTCTCTCAACCTCTTTTGGATTAAATTTCTCTTCTCTTACAATACTTTGCTTATGAAATAATCCCGTTTTTTCATCTACGAGGGATGGAACGTTCGTAAGGAGCGGCTTTCCAGCAGTTAAAACGAGATGTACCCCTACTCCTAATGATGGATATTCATTTGCTAAACGAACCGCATGCTCTACTGCTGGCATGTTCATCATCATTGTTGTCGAATTCACAATTCCATTTATATGACCATGAATAATCCCGTAATTTGTCCCTTCTGAAAGATCGAAGTCATCTGCGTTTACAATTAATTGAATCATCCTGTCCCCTCCTGATTCAAGAAAAAAAGCGGGCTTAGTAAGCACCGCTTTTATTTCTCTATTTTTTTAAAGAACTGCGGAAGATGTTCTTTATGCGCTTCCAACATTTCATCTAAAATTTGTTTTGCCAATTTATCTGATGGTACAAGTGGGTTAATTGTCATTGCAAGCAGTGCTTTATGATAATCCCCTGTAACAGCTGCTTCAATTGTTGTACGTTCAAAGGATTTAATTTGCTGTACTAAACCGCGAACTGGAACTGGTAAGTCACCGACCGTCAATGGTTTTGGGCCATCCTTTGTAATGATGCAGTTTACTTCAACAGCAGAATCGTGCGGTAAGCTTGCGATTGCACCGTTATTTCTCGTATTTACAGGCTGAATATCACCTTTATTATTGTAAATAGATGTAATTAAACTACATGCCGCATCACTATAATACGCGCCGCCTCTTTTTTCTAATTGCGGTGGTTTAATATCTAGGTTTGGGTCTTTATATAGTTCAAATAAATCTGCTTCTAATTGTTTCACCACTTCTGCACGTGTTCCTTTTTCTAAAGAAGCCTGTTTTTCTTCTTCTAACATTTCACGTGTTTTATAATAGTAGCGATGGTATGGACATGGAATCGCACGCAGTGCACGAATAAAATCTGGCTCCCAATCAAGAGCAGCGATATTTTCCATCGTAATTTGGTTTTCTGGATCCGTTACAAGTTCTAACACACGATCCATCACACTTACCCCATCTAAATACACATCTAATCCGTAAACCATATGATTTAAACCTGCGAAATCAACTTGTACACGGCTTGCATCCACTTCAAGAAGTTTTGCAAGACCCATACGAATGCCGATTGGAACGTTACATAGTCCAACTACCTTTTCAATATTTGTATAACGAAGCACAGCTTCCGTTACCATGCCTGCTGGATTTGTAAAGTTAATTAACCAAGCATTTGGACAAAGCTCCTCCATATCTTTACAAATATCTAAAATAACAGGAATCGTTCTCAACGCTTTAAATAGACCACCAGGGCCATTTGTTTCCTGACCGATTACATCATATTTTAACGGAATTGCTTCATCCTTTGCGCGCGCTTCTAATAAACCAACGCGGAGCTGCGTTGTAACAAAGTCTGCATCTTTTAATGCTGCACGGCGATCTAATGTAAGATGAATATCAATTGGTAAGCCAGCTTTTTTCACCATTCGTTTCGCTAAATTACCAACAATTTCTAACTTTTCTTTTCCAGCCTCAATATCAACTAACCAAATTTCACGAACTGGCAATTCATCATACCTTTTAATAAATCCTTCTATTAACTCTGGTGTATAACTAGAGCCACCACCAATTGTAGCAATTTTAATTCCTTCCATACTTTACTCCCCTTTCGCATCTAGCTTTTTATATAGATCAATAAATTCTGTTGCTAATTCTTTTACTGTAATTGCATTCATTAAATGATCTTGTGCATGAATTAAAAGGACACTAATCTCTGTTTTTTCCCCTCTTGCTTCTGATTGTATGAGTTCTGTTTGAAAATGATGTGCTTCATTAATCGCTTCTTTCGCTCTCCCCATTGCCTCATCTGCCGCTTGTAAATCTCCTTGCTTTGCATATTGCAATGCTTCCATTGCATAACTTCTTGCATTTCCGCTGTGTAAAATTAATTGAAATGGAATTTGTTCTGCTGTAGTCATCATCATTACCGCCCTCTCTATTTCATTCAAGCTTGACA
This sequence comes from Bacillus cereus group sp. BfR-BA-01522, assembly GCF_022662635.1. Taxonomy (NCBI): domain Bacteria; kingdom Bacillati; phylum Bacillota; class Bacilli; order Caryophanales; family Bacillaceae; genus Bacillus; species Bacillus cereus group sp. BfR-BA-01522. The sequence continues at coordinate 11,522 of NZ_JAKUDY010000005.1, forward strand.
CCCTTTCAGCTTGAACCTCTCTATTACATTTTTATTATTTTATTTTAATATTCTTCCAGATGTTTTCTTGTTTAGAAAGTAATTGTTCTCACAGACTATATGAACCTGTGAGAACAATCATGATTACATAGGTACAGATTGATCGTTTCCTTGCGCTGCTGCCTTTTCAGTGCGTACAACAGAGCGATCACATAATACAACGAATGGATAGTAAATTACCATCGCAAGAACAAAGTTAAATAATTGTAGAATTGAACCAGAAATATGTCCTCCTGTTACAAGATAACCACTAATAACTGGTGGTGTTGCCCAAGGAATCATTGCAACTGTTTTTGGTACCCATCCGAAATAAATAGCTGTATAAGAAGTAATAACAAGTACAATTGGTGTAACAATAAACGGAACGAACAAAATTGGATTTAAAATAATTGGTGTACCAAAAATAACTGGTTCGTTAATATTAAATGCACCCGGTCCAATTGACAGACGAGATACACCGCGTAATTGTGCGCTTTTTGCGACAATTAGTACAACAACTAAGAATGCTAATGTTGCTCCGGAACCACCAAGATATACGAAAGTATCAAAGAATGGTTTTGTAATAATGTTCGGAACATCAAATGCAGATGTGCCATCTTGGAATAATTTAATATTTTTCTCTAATGCCGGTAAATACAATGGCTCAATAATACCTGCCACAATATTTGGGCCATGTAATCCAAAGAACCAAAGTACATGAACGAATAAAACAACAATAATTGCACTTGGTAATGAACCTGCTAAGTTTTGTAATGGTACTTGAAGTGTATGGAAGATGAACTCATGAACACTTGTACCTGCTAATTTCACTGCTAATGCAATAAATGATACAACTGTTAAAATAACAAATGCTGGAACTAATGCGGCAAAAGAACGAATAACCGCTGGTGGTACCCCATCTGGCATTTTAAGAGTTATTTCTCTTTGTACAAAGAAGCGAAATACTTCCGTTACAAGAAGTGCGACAATAATTGCTACGAATAAACCTTGAGCACCTGTCCAAAGGAAGTTCAAACCGCCTTCTTTTGGAGTTACGGGAGTCAGAATAATTAAAGAACAAAATGAGATAAGACCTGCTGACAATCCATCCACATTATAAGATTTCCCTAAGTTATAAGCTGTCGTAAATGCTACACTCAGCGCCAAAATTGCAAATGAACCAGTCCACATTCCACCTCCAACATCTTTCCAAACTTCACCAAATGTATCTTTCATAAAATTTTGGAAAACTTCAGATGGAAAACCATTCACAAGTGATGCAAGTGCCCCCACTAAAATCAATGGCATAACCGCAATAAATCCATCACGAATCGCTGCTAAATGGCGTTGCGATCCGATTCTACCAGCAACTGGAACAATGTACTTCTCCATAAATGCAATAAACTTTTGCATTTCATTTCCCTCCCTAATTATTTTTTAAGTGTTAACGCTTGATCTAATACTGCTTCTCCATTCATCATGCCATAGTGCATTGGATTAATTACATCGATTCCAACATTCTTTTCATCTGCAAGCGATTTCAAAGAAGATAGCATGTATCGAACTTGCGGTCCCAGTAATAATACATCTGCTTCATCAATATTGTTTTTTACTGCATCACCGGATACAGCCCAAATTTTTCCTTCTAGACCACGAGCTTTTGCAGCTGCTTCCATTTTTGTAACTAGTAAACTTGTAGACATTCCTGCTGAACAGCAAAGTAAAATATTCATAAATAAGTCCTCCTATAGTTGTAAATTATTTTTTATTTTTCTTTACGTCTTTTATTTATGCAATTCTCGTGCCAACTTTTATAAACATATAAAAATCAACACTTTTTATATGTATTTCCATTGTGTGTTACCGCTTTCAATTAGTGTGTCGCCAAAATATGGATAGTGTGTTGTGAGATAACACACTTTTAACACATAACGGTATGATATGAAATTTGTCGACTGGTCGATATCTAGTGTCGAATCGCCGATATATTTTAACTTGCGCCGATAAATGGGGGAGAATCGCCGATATATTTGATATTGCGAAGAGTAAACAGAAAAACCTGCGCCAAAAGCACAGGTTTTTTCTATTCTTCCGCTATTTTCTTATATAATGCAATAAACTCACTAGCTAATTCTTTCACTGTAATCGCATTCATTAAATGATCTTGCGCATGAACCATAAGCAATGTAACCTTTGTTTGATCTCCGCCAGCTTCTCTTTGAATTAAATCTGTCTGTAAGCTATGAGCTTTCTGTAACTCTTGAAGCGCCTTTTGTATGTTAGCTTCTGCCTCCTCAAATTCTCCATGCTTAGCATGACTGATTGCTTCCATCGCATAACTTCTTGCATTTCCTCCGTGTAAAATTAAATGAAAAGCTTGCGTTTCTAACGTATCCATTTGAATTCCCTACTCCCCTTTTCTTCAGCTATTTTTTGTTTGTCTCACATGTTCAAGAACGACAAATCAATGAAAAACGCGAGTACAAAGTTCACAATTCGTAAGACAACCGCTAAAAAGAATCAGTGTCGTCCACGGTACAACTGCACCGCTCGGTCTCGCCACAATTTCCCTACTCTATTGCAAAGCCTCTCCTACTATATTATGAATGCTTCAGAAACTTGTTTGTTCTAAACCAAAATCTGAAGCAAGCGCTACAAATGATCATATAACAACTGACGGAACTGTTTCTGGCATTTTAAAGTAACCTTTGGCTCCCCATTAACGCCGTAGGAATTATGCTCTCTTGCGCATAAGATATAATATGTGTCACCTAATGCGGCGTTGCGAGTAAAAAAAAAGTAAGTGATCATGCCCCTGCCGCCAGCGCATCTACTTTATACTACTCGCTTGGAATGTAAGCGATTCCAACACTTTCTATTAAAGACATTATATTAAATGTTACTCCAACTGGATACCCTAATGCTTTTTACCAATTTTCTCCGAATCAATTTACTATAAACTCATTGTATCTTGGAAGTGCTTCTTTCTTATGATAAATCTAAGTAGCTACTAGCTTACCAAGATATCTGTCAAGAGTTCATACGTTATACCAAGCATAAAAACAAAAATTTCCCTGTTTTCACGCTATTCTATCTATCTGTATTTTCCTAGTAAAGAGAGCTGCAACTCGCTATAATAGTTCAGTATGATTTTTTATTTGATAGGAGGGTATAAATATGAAAGCTTATCGCTTTCCCATTATTTTATTATCTTCCATCCTAATTGGTGGCTTCATTGGGTATTTCATGGGCACTGATGCGGTTGCTTTAAAGCCGCTTGGTGACATTTTCTTAAACTTAATGTTTACGATTGTGGTACCTCTTGTGTTCTTTAGTATCGCATCATCGATTGCCAATATGGATGGTTTAAAACGCTTTGGAAAAATTATATCTAGCATGGCTGGGACTTTCTTATTTACAAGTATTATCGCTGCAATTTTTATGATTATTGTTGTGAAAATCTTCCCACCTGCACAAGGTGTTGTATTAGAACTAACGCAGCCTGATAAAGTTGAAAAAGGGGCTAGTGTTGCTGAGCAAATCGTTGGTATTCTTACAGTATCAGACTTTTCTAAGTTGCTATCTCGCGAAAATATGTTAGCTCTTATTTTCTTCTCTATTTTAATGGGGATTGCAACTTCAGCGGTTGGTGAAAAAGGAAAACCATTTGCAACATTCTTACAAGCTGGTGCTGAAATCTCAATGAAAGTCGTATCTTTCATTATGTATTACGCTCCAATTGGACTTGGAGCTTACTTTGCCGCATTAGTTGGTGAATTTGGACCGCAGCTTCTCGGAACATATTTCCGCGCTGCGATGGTATATTATCCATCATCTTTCGTGTATTTCTTTATTGCATTTACATTTTATGCCTACCTTGCAGGCCGCAAACAAGGCGTACAAATCTTTTGGAAGAACATGGTCTCTCCTACAGTGACATCACTTGCAACTTGTAGTAGTGCCGCAAGTATTCCAGCAAACCTAGAAGCCACGAAAAAAATGGGAATTTCTTCTGATGTTCGTGAAACAGTTGTCCTTCTTGGCTCTACACTTCATAAAGATGGCTCTGTTTTAGGTGGTGTGTTAAAAATCTCGTTCTTATTTGGGATTTTCAATATGGACTTCTCAAGTCCAAAGACATTAGCGATTGCACTTGTTGTTTCCCTATTAGTAGGAACCGTAATGGGCGCAATTCCTGGTGGCGGTATGATTGGTGAAATGTTAATTATTTCTCTATACGGCTTTCCACCAGAAGCTCTTCCAATTATTGCGGCAATTAGTACAATCATCGATCCACCAGCAACAATGTTAAACGTAACAGCAGATAACGCTTGTGCCGTAATGACAGCTCGTCTTGTTGAAGGAAAGAATTGGATAAAAAATAAATTCGCATAATATTTCACAAAAAAGCAGAGGCAGCAGGCCTCTGCTTTTCTGTTGTTTGCCCTTCACATCATCTCATCTATTGAAAAGAAGATGAACGTCATCATATAAAATGCTTCCCGCGTTTAAAGTACTGCAAAGCTCCTTATTATATACAATAAATCAAGGTAATAAAAAGAAAAACAATACCATCTTTTCAGATGAAGATGGCATTGTTTTTTACTTCTTCTTATTCAATTCCGTCTCAGCCAAGAGCGGTAATATATTATCAAAAATATGAGTATTGTTATCTTTTCCGGTTACATAGCCACCGTAAAATCTGCTGAATACACTATCATTTCGAAATTCATTCATCCGCGCATACAATGTTTTCGCAAACTCTATGTCCCCTGTTTTCAATACATATAAAATTGTTAATCCATATACAGCTGGTGATTCATAGTCAACTGCTGGCTCTCCTGTTTCTAAATGATAACGACCATATAACTTTCCATCTTGCTGGAATTTCTTCTTAATAAATGCAAAATAAGCCTCTGATGTAATTCCTCCCAAACTACGGTGATATGCTACATAGGATTGATCAATTAAGTTTACAATCTTGTCATATCGAAATGTACCATCTTCTTTATATTCTTTTGGAAATGCCCAATTCTGTCGCGGGTAATCTGCTAAAAATTGAACGATTTCTTCATAATGCGTCGCTGAAATTTTTCCATATTTCTTCATATAATAAAAAGCATGTGGATTTATATAAGATGTCGTTAAAAAGTTATTTTGTATGCGATTGTCCGCATCATAATAATCAACATACTGCTTTCCTCTTTTATTGAAACGAAGTACAGCATCACTCAATTGATCAGCAAGACGCTTATAGCGTTCTTCTTTATACATATCATATGCACGATATAACTGCTCAATAATGCGTAAATCATCAATAAGTGCATTTGTTGCGGATTGCTTCTTCCCCATTTCAGAAATTTTCCATAAAACAATATAGTCTTTCTGTATGAAATAATTTTGAAGCACCTTTAATTGCTCGTCAAACAACGATTGATCATCTTGATCAAGAGCATATTGTAGCCAAAGCCCCGCTGATTCTGACAATGCTTCGCGGCCAGTGGCCTCATTCTTCCCCTCTTTTGGATCAGATATCCGATATGTCGCAATTGAACCATTTTCGTTAAACATATGCCTCAAAATAAAGTGCTCAGTCCGGTTCCCTTGGAATGCAGTCAAAAAAACTAATCCCCCCAACAACAATAACACAATTATTCCAGTCCAAATGTACAGGCGTTTGTTCAAATTCTCTCACCTCCTCAACCAGATTAACCGTAATTGTATAGGAACATACATGAACGAAAAATCTTTATACTATATTTTTTCAATTAAGATAAATATTCGTGAACCGACTAAATACTTATTAAAAAAAGCCTGTCCAAAAGTTATACTTTTAGACAGGCTCTTCCTTACGCTTTTTTTGTAGGTCTATATAATGATTGTACAAGATGGTCATATTCTTTCCGTGTAATCTCTTTATTATATAATTTTAGTAACAAGTCTTTATGTTTTTTTGAAAACGCCATTTTATTAATGACCTCAGGATACATAAAACATCTCCTCCGTTTCATATGAACTTCTTTACTCTATTTGCTTCAGCTGACCCCTAAAACAGAACCTATGTTCGCAAAAAGAATTATAAAAGATTTTGTTCTAAAACACAAACGAAATGTTCCTTTTCTTTTTTCTGAATTTTTCAACACAATACTATCATATTCATTTTTTTAAAATACAGATATATTCTAAGATTTTTTGAATAAATTTACCAATCCAATCAGAAAATAATGGCAAAAATGTAGAGGAGTAGAATTATGGATACTGTTACATTATCACGGGCTTTCTTTGGATCATCATTAGCATTCCATATCATTTTTGCAACGCTTGGAATCGGGCTTTCTTTAATGATTTTCATCAGTGAAGTATTATACCACTTAAAAAAAGATTCCGATTATGCCATCATGGCAAAGCGTTGGACAAAAGCTTTCGCTATTCTTCTTGGCGTGGCGATTCCGACTGGAACAATTGTAGGTGTACAAATTTCACTTCTTTGGCCTGGATTCGCGAAAATTGTCGGCCAAGTTATTTCCGTTCCCTTTCAGATTGAAATTTTCGCCTTCTTTTTAGAAGCTTTATTTATGTCTATTTACGTATACGCAGCGGATAAATTACCTCCAATGATGAGACTTGTTTCGCTCTTTCTTGTCATGCTTGGTGCGACTGCTTCCGCTGTATTAATTACATCAGCAAATACATGGATGAATACACCAGCGGGATTTTCTATGAATCCAGATGGTTCTGTCTACAATGTAAACCCTTGGAAAGCTTTCTTTAACCCAAGCTTTTTCACAAGTTCCTTTCATGTCGTAATTACAGCTTATGCAACAGGTGCAGCTGTTATTGCGGCGATTGGGGCTTTTAAATTATTAAAAAGAAATACGAGCAAGCGAGAAATTGTCTATCATAAGAAAGGGTTATTTTTAGGACTTGTCGTCACGTGTATAACAGGAGCAATTATGTGGATTTCTGGGCACGAATCTGCGATTGCCTTACATAACCATTCACCAGAAAAATTAGCAGCGGCAGAAGCTTTATTTAAAACGACATCACATGCGCCCCTTGCGATTGGTGGATTTGTAGATTCCGCAACCAATAAGCTGCGATATGCGTTAGAAATTCCAAATATGCTGAGCTTATTAGTTGGCCTCGATCCTAACACGGTTGTAAAAGGGTTAAATGAATTCCCACAGGAAACATGGCCCCCATTTTATACACACACCTTTTTCAACTTAATGGTAGGTTCAGCTGTATTTACTTTTGCAGTTGCAGTAATCGCACTTCTTTACTGGTACTTTATTTATCGAAAGAAAGGCGCACAATTACCAAAATGGTTACTATGGGCTACTGTTGCATGCGGACCGATTATGATGCTTGGCATTGAATTTGGGTGGATCTTTAGCTGTAGCGGCCGACAACCTTGGACTATTTACGGCATGCAGCGGACCGTTGACGCGGCCACACGTGCCGATTTCGTTGGACCGTTATTCATCTTATTTATTATTTTATACATTGGACTCGGTCTTTTAACTATTGTTGTACTTCGAACATTCTTTAAAAGACATCCATTAAAAAATGATTTACACCCGCAAGGAGGAGACTCGCATGCATGAAGCTAGTATTGCCATCATCATCTTATGGGCTCTTATTTTCGTATACAGTATTTTAGGTTCCATTGATTTTGGAGCGGGTTTTTGGGGCATGGTGTATGCAAAACATCCAACGCTTGCTGCTAAACTTGCTAACCGTTATTTATCACCAACTTGGGAAGTAACGAATACGTTTCTCGTATTTGTTGTCGTTGCTTTTCTTGGTTTTTTTCCTAAAGCAGCTTTTACACTCGCTACCGTCATGTTTGTACCTGTTACACTCATTTTAGTTCTCATTTCTATTCGTAGTACATTTATGGTATTTGCCTATTCTGTCCCGAAATATGAACATACTTTACGCTTTATTTCCGGTATTACAGGATTGCTTATTCCAGCCTTACTGATTACTGTTTTACCAGTAACAGAAGGTGCCTATATTTCAACGAGCGGAGGCAAAGAAGTTCTCTTATATAGTAAACTTTTATCCAGTCCTGTTATTTATTGTTATATGCTATTTGGATTAACTTCTGAGCTATTTTTATCTTCACTTTTCCTAGCTGATTTTGCTAGAGAACGCCGCTCAGAAGATACATACCGTCTTTATAGACGGAATGCCATTATACTCGGACCAGCTACTCTTGTTACGGCTATCATTGCCCTTGTGGTCATGGATCCAGAAACACATTGGCTTATGCAAGGATTAATGAAACAATTCCCATGGTTCACGATATCTATTATTTTATTTGTTATCGGTTATTCCTCTCTATGGTGGTCAAATAAAAAGCACGATTCTCTCGGTTGGCCTCGCATTGCTGTTTTAGCAGTCGTTGCTCAATATGCTTTCGCAAGTTATGCCTATGGCGTAGCCCATTTACCATATATTATTTATCCAGATATCACCGTGTTCACAAGCTTTACAACGAAAGAAACATTCTATGCTTTACTTATCCTTTATGCAATCGGTATCGCAATCTTACTTCCAGGCTTTATCTTCTTCTGGAACCTCTTCCTAAAGGATCGAACATTTTTAAAGGAGAAGTAAGACATGCAAAAAGACCGTTTCAAAGTAACACTCAGCTTATTATTCTCTTTCTTTCATCTGTAAAACACAATAGCCCCCTTTGCTACCGTCTTAGCAAAGGGGGCTTCTCTATTATAAAGTTAGGTACATGTAATCAATGAAGGAAAAGGTGTTCAAAATCGTACATATTTCTATTTTTAGAACATTCATACCCTATCTTGCATACATGAGAAGGTTGCGATAAACAACTCTCAAAAACATCGAACGTCATTATTGATATAAGTGACTACCAGCCTCTTTAAATTCTTTTGCTTTTTCTTTCATTCCTTTTTCAATTGCTTCTGTCGTTTCTAAATTATTGTCTTTTGCATACTCCCGAATATCATGTGAAATTTTCATACTACAAAATTTCGGGCCACACATCGAACAGAAATGAGCTGTTTTCGCTCCTTCTGCTGGCAATGTTTCATCATGAAATTCCATTGCTCTTTCAGGATCTAACGATAGATTGAATTGATCGCGCCAACGGAATTCAAAGCGCGCTTTTGATAACGCATCATCTCTTTGTTGCGCTGTTTTATGTCCTTTTGCAAGGTCAGCTGCATGCGCTGCAATTTTGTAAGTAATCACACCTTCTCGAACATCATCTTTATTTGGCAATCCTAAATGCTCTTTCGGTGTTACATAACAAAGCATCGCAGTCCCAAACCATCCAATCATCGCTGCACCAATTGCAGAAGTAATATGATCATAACCTGGTGCGATATCTGTTGTTAAAGGCCCCAGCGTATAGAAAGGCGCACCTTGACAAATATCTATTTCTTTCTCCATATTTTCTTTAATTAAATGCATCGGTACGTGCCCTGGCCCCTCAATCATGACTTGCACATCATGCTTCCAAGCAATTTTCGTTAATTCCCCTAACGTTTCAAGCTCTGCAAACTGAGCTTCATCATTTGCATCTGCAATAGATCCTGGGCGTAACCCATCTCCTAAAGAGAAGGAAACATCATACTGTTTCATAATCTCACAAATTTCTTCAAAATGAGTATACAAGAAGTTTTCTTTATGATGGTATAGACACCACTGCGCCATAATCGATCCGCCGCGTGAAACAATTCCCGTCATGCGTTTTGCTGTGAGCGGGATGTAGCGCAATAATACGCCCGCGTGAATTGTAAAATAATCCACACCTTGTTCCGCTTGTTCAATTAATGTATCGCGGTATACTTCCCAAGTTAAGTTTTCAGCAATCCCCTGTACCTTTTCTAACGCTTGGTAAATCGGTACTGTCCCAACTGGTACAGGGGCATTACGAATAATCCATTCGCGCGTTGTATGAATATTTTTCCCCGTTGATAAATCCATAATTGTATCCGCACCCCAGCGCGTTGCCCATGTCATCTTTTCTACTTCTTCGGCAATCGAAGACGAAACAGCAGAATTTCCGATATTCGCATTTACTTTCACATGGAAATTACGGCCGATAATCATTGGTTCTGCTTCTGGATGGTTAATATTCGCTGGTAAAATGGCCCGTCCTTCGGCAATCTCTTTTCGAACAAACTCCGGTTCTACCCCTTCACGAATTGCAACATATTCCATCTCAGATGTAATAATCCCTTTACGAGCATAATGCATCTGCGTGACATTCGCACCTTTCTTTGCTCTAAGAGGTTTACGATCCATTTGCGGGAACACAGGTGTATGGTTCGAAGCAGCTTTTACACCATCATCTTCCGGCTTGATTTCGCGTCCCTCATACTCCTCTACATCTCCGCGTTCTATAATCCAATTGCGACGAGGAGTTGGAATCCCTTTTTCGAGTTCCACTTTATATTCTGGATCCGTATAGGGACCGCTCGTATCATATACACGAATCGGGGAATTTGGCACTCCGTTTGTGTCACTTAATTCAATCTCACGCATCGGCACTTTCATACCTTCACGTGACCCCTCCACATACACTTTCTTACTCCCTGGTAAACTCGACTTTAATTCAATTTGCTCAGCTGAAACAGATTGTTTCATGATTTTTGTTTCCTCCCCTTTATCATTTCAAGAAATCTACTTTACCTAGAAAATTCGATTCTCCCTTCAGCTGCTAAACAGTCAGCTCCGCATTTCTTGAATCCAGCTTCACCTTCTAGCCCCTCACGTCTAAAAATCTTCCGCACAAGAAAGTAAAAAAACACTTTCTATGCGGAAGAACTTTATACACTAAGACGAAACAGTCGGCTCCGCTTTACATGTGACAAGGACGAGATTCAACTTGTAACCAGCGCATGCAAAATGAAAAAGAGCCAGGTCCATAAGAAAATAAGGACCTGGCTCATAAAAGTCATCATTATGTAAAGCCATTAACTTCCCTACGCTGGTACGAGCCAGATCAGGTCCAAAGGGTTAAGAAGTTTGCGTACTTCTCTCTCAGCCCACGCATACATTGGGCACCCCTAGTTTATCACTGATTTAATTTTTAATACTTTTCTATCATACACTATAATCTGAAAAATGCAAATCAATTTACACTTTTACGGTATCATCCACGTTAAATAATAAGCTTGTACATACGTCATAATTCCAACGATAATGACAAAGAACAAACTATGTTTTACTGTAAAGCGGAATAAATCGGATTCTTTTCCTGCAAGTCCTACTGCTGCGCACGCGATTGCAATCGATTGCGGAGAAATCATTTTCCCCGTTACACCACCTGTCGTATTTGCCGCAACAAGTAATACTTCTTTTACACCTACTTGCTGCGCTGTAATCGATTGTAAGTTCGAGAATAGCGCATTTGCCGATGTATCTGATCCTGTTAAGAATACGCCGATCCAGCCAAGAAATGGCGAGAAGAACGGGAATAATCCTCCTGTTCCAGCTAACGCTAGTGCAAGTGTAGATGATAGACCAGAATAATTCGCAATAAATGCAAAGCCTAATACAAATCCAATAGATAAAATTGGCATTTTTAATTCTTGTAATGTTTCTTTCAATGTTTCAACCGCTTGTTTTGCACTCATTTTTAATACAAAAATGGAAATGATACATGCGATTAAAATAGCTGTTCCGGTTGCCGATACAATATCAAATTTTAATACAGCCTCATAAGGCGTTGGTTTATTTACAATTGGTTCTGCCTTCATGACTAAATTGTGCAGACCCGGAATTTCAAACTTCATGACAAAACTTTCTAACGCCCCACCTGGAGCAAATAATGCTTTAAAGAAATCTTGACTCCAAATCACTACCATAGCAGTCAAAATAATAAATGGCGACCAAGCTTTCACAACTTTTTTACCTGTTAAATTTGGCATCGATGAAGCTTCCGCTGTTGCTGCAGCTTCCACATTTGCTTGATTCGATTGATACACTTCTTTTGGCTGCCATACTTTTAAAAATAGCGATAAAGATACTAAGCTGACAAGCGCTGATGTAATATCTGGAAGTTCTGGTCCTAAAAATGTCGCCGTAATAAATTGTGTAATTGCAAAAGAACCCCCCGCTACAAATAACGCCGGCCATGTTTGCTTTATTCCCTTGAAACCATCCATTAAAAATACAATAAAGAACGGAACAAATAACGATAAGAATGGCAATTGGTGCCCAGCCATTTGTCCAATTTTATGAGGATCAATACCTGTTACTTGCCCTGCAACTGTAATCGGTATTCCCATTGCTCCAAATGCTACTGGCGCTGTATTTGCAATTAAGCAAAGCCCTGCTGCATATAAAGGATTTAAGCCAAGTCCTGCTAGAAGCGCTGCTGTGATGGCTACTGGTGCTCCAAATCCTGCTGCTCCTTCCAAAAATGCTCCAAATGAAAAACCGATTAAAATGACAAGTAAACGATGATCATTTGTAATGGATAATACAGATGCACGAATAATATCAAACTGTCCTGTTTTCACAGAAATTTTATACAAAAATACCGACATGATAATAATCCAAGCAATTGGCCATAGCCCATATAGAAAACCATATCCAGTTGCCGCCATCGCCATTGTAAATGGCATTTTATATACAAATAGCGCTACCAAAATTGTTAATACAACGGTAATAAATCCTGCTACGTACCCCTTCATACGAAAAACAGCTAAAGCCAAGAAAAAAAAGATAATTGGAATAAGTGCCACCGCTGCGGAAATCCAAATGTTCCCGAACGGATCATAAACTTGTGTCCATGTGTTCATTGTCCCTCTCCCTTTCTATAATCCCTTTTTCACATATCCATAACCTTATCAGCATACTGTATGGTCATCATACCTTTAAGATAAAAATAAGACACTTAAGAAAACGTTTTCATTTATATCTATACTTTACCACATCCTTTTTTATTTTAAAAACGCTTTTTGAAAATTTTATTATTTGAAACGAGAGTACGATAAATTCATTTTAAACAAACGTTTGATTATATGTTTCATTGTGCACACGAATTGATATTTGTCTGCTTTCTTCTTCAGCTTTACTCCCTTTTTAAAAAAGACTTGTGATTTTATGCTGCTAACCCAAAAGAAAAACCTGTGTCAAAAAGTCATTTTTACGACCTTGTGACACAGGTTCTACCTTCTTCGTCTTCTCTTTTTTCTTCTCATCAGTTTTCTTCGTCGTGTATTGAATTGATCCGCGATAATATGCAATGTGCTAGCGGCAATAACTCCTAGTACAAATGTTATCAATCCTACTTCATGTTCTTTCGCCATATCAACTAATTTTCCATCCAATACAGTTCGATTGACTATGTATAAAAGTGGAGAGAAAACGAATAACATGTACAATATACGAATGAGATCACCAATTATAATTGTATGAGTCAAAAAAGAACGATGAGGCATAATACATTGGTACGGGTACCAAAAAATTCGAAGTAATCCCCATTTATTATAAGCACTACTATGGATATCTAAATCCGGTGTTAAAAAAAATGTACCTACTAAAAAGCCAATGGCAAACGTTAAGAGAAAATCAAAATTTGTTAGACCATACGAAATAAGCAGTAACAAAACAATCGGAAGAGAAAGTAAGTTGATTTTCGTATGTGTTTTTCCTGATGGCATAATGCACTCCTCGCTTATGTTTGTCCTCTAAGTACAGGACAATTCTTACCTATTGATTGAAATGTTGATCGATAAACGATGTATCTATGCCTGAACCAAACCAATTGGCTAATTTCATTTTTGCTTTTTCCTTTACATCTTCATCTACATACATGGATGCCTGCAATAATGCGGCCGTTAATGCACCTAAATCATCCGTATAACCAATGCCAGCTATGAAATCAGGAATCGCATCAATCGGCGCAATAAAATAAGCAAGCGCTCCAATAATTGTAGCCTTCACTCGTTTTGGAACATCTTGCCTTTGCAACACGTAAAACAGCAATAAACTTGCATAAATGACAGATTGACCTGCTTGTTTGGCTACATGTTTTATTTTCTTCCAAAATGCTTCCACTGAAAATTTTCTTTCCATATAAAAGCCTCCATATCTTGTTATGCTTCCAAAGAACAATCTTCTTGCATTGCAAAACATTTATCGCATATACATAGATTTTACCAATCAAATTGTATTTTAACAGACAAACCTCAAAAGAACAAGTGTTCTAGTTACTTTCATATGCTTGTTCTCATATAATCATTTTCTACTAGATTACATAGTATGTCTTCCCTTATATTTCTCAATATAAAATGTTAAATTTCTCTTAACATCCCTTTTACCTTTGTTATATTTTCTAGTTGACGAACATATAAACCAATGTTAAAGTTTTTTTGGCAGTCACAATAAAAATACAAAAAAATGTCAAATGTTATAGTGTTTCTCAGAATTGAATTTTGTTGTATAATACAAAAATGACGTTATACTTATGATTTAACCAAAGAAACCAAAAAGGGTATGCATAGTTAAAGTCGTATATGAGTAAATAGAAAATACTGCTCATAGCAAAAGAAACTATGTATTTTTTATTTTAGCATTTTTCGCTCCAAAATCGACCAAGCCTGATAGAGAAAGGGTGGAATGGATGAAGGAATCTTTAAAATCACAATTTCATAATGTACGTTTTACTTTGTTTGTTGCTTTAGCTGTATGGCTAAAAACTTACATCATTACACGTACAAGTTTTGATTTGAAACTTGAATCTTTCATGCAAGAGTTTATCTTGTTTATTAGCCCACTAGCAGCATCATTACTGCTTGTAGGTCTTGCATTATTTGTAAAGGGAAAGAAACGCAACTATATAGCACTTGGAATTGATTTTGTGTTAACAATCATTCTAGTTGGTAACGTAATGTTTTATGGATTTTATAACGACTTTGTTACTTTACCAGTTCTTGGACAAACGTCTAACTTCGGACAGTTAGGGTCCAGTGTAAAAGAACTTCTTAACTACAAAATCATCGTTGCTTTTGTTGACATTGTAATTTTCTTCGTTCTGCTTAAGAAAAAGCAAGGTTTCGCAAAAACGGAACGTGTATCACGACCAATGCGTTCTTTATATTTTGTATCAACGATTGCCATTTTCTTTGCAAACTTAGGTCTAGCAGAAACAGAACGTCCAGAGTTATTAACACGCTCATTTGACCGCGTTATGCTTGTTAAAAACTTAGGTTTATATGCTCACCAAGTGTATGACCTTGGGTTACAAGCAAAATCAAGTTCACAAAAAGCATTCGCTGATGGTAGCAAACTGCAAGAAACAGAAAACTACGTGAAAACAACACAAAGCAAACCGGATCCAAACATGTTTGGGATTGCAAAAGGGAAAAACGTAATCGTTGTCTCTCTTGAATCCTTACAAACGTTTTTAATTGGGGCAAAAGTAAACGATCAAGAAGTTACACCATTTTTAAACCAATTTATAAAAGAAAGTTATTACTTTGATAACTTCTTCCATCAAACTGGGCAAGGAAAAACATCAGATGCTGAATTTTTAGTAGATACATCATTGTATCCACTTGATCGCGGTGCTGTATTCTTCACACACGGTAACAATGAATTTACAGCAACTCCAGAAATTCTACGTCAGCAAGGATATTACACAGCTGTATTCCATGCAAACAATGCAACATTCTGGAACCGTAACATAATGTATCCAGCATTAGGATACGATCGTTACTACAACGAACTTGATTATAAGATTACACCAGAAACGAAATTAAACTGGGGATTAAAGGATATTGAATACTTTGATCAATCTATTGATATGTTAAAGCAAGTGAAGCAACCATTCTATACTCGCTTCCTAACATTAACAAACCATTACCCATTCACATATGATGAAGATACGAAATTAATTGAACCTTACAACTCTGGGGATGGAGTATTTGACCGCTATATGGTAACAGCTCGCTACTTAGACGAAGCAATGAAACATTTTATTGAACGTCTAAAAGCAGAAGGCATTTATGACAATTCTGTTATTGTATTCTACGGTGACCACTATGGTATTTCTGAAAACCATAACCGTGCTATGGCACAGTTCTTAGGAAAAGAAGAAATTACAACATTTGACCATATGAACTTACAAAAGACACCAATGTTTATTCACGTTCCAGGTCAAAAAGAAGGTAAAACAATCTCAAAACCAACTGGTGAAATCGACATTAAACCAACCATTCTAAATTTACTTGGTGTTGACTCAAGTAATGATGTACGCTTTGGTCATGACGTATTCTCACCAGATTATAAAGGATTCGTTGTTCTCCGCGATGGTAGTTTCGTTACAGATAAATATATGTATGCAAACAATACATTCTACGACCGTATGACAGGCGAAGTTGTACAATTACCAAAAGAAGAATCTCAAGCGTTAATTGATCGTGCGCAAAATGAACTTCGCATGTCCGATCAACTCATCGAAGGAGACTTACTTCGCTTCTCAGAAAGCAACAAAATTAAAACAGGTGAAGTAAAAACAATTATTAAAGAAGACAAAAAAGGGGCTGAGTAATCTCAGCTCTTTTTTTATGCTGAAATTACATAATCTTCACTAAATATTTACATTAAATTCACGAAACATCTTTATAATTGAATTTGCAAACAACATTCCAAACCATTCTCTTCTCTCGTATTTTGTTCAATACATCCCCATGAGAAATGACTGGAATTTTGTTCACAACTTTCTAGTGTTACAGAAGTGACACTAATTGTCTGGAAAAGGCATTGTGCTTTGTCACTCACCGAGCCTTTAATAAGACAATGTCCCTATGAAATATAACTACCCTCCTTGGCAACATTCCTTATGAATGTTGCTTTTTTTATTTCAAAAGCAGGATTCTTATTTCTCATTTTCGAATTTGTATATACAAAATACAATAATAATACTCGCTTATATAAAATATTGGTCAATCCTAAATCACAACATACAAATATATTTCATAACATTTACTATACAGGATGAGAAACACAACTCATCACGTATGTGGTTTGGAAAGGATGGGATGTAATTTGGCATATGAAAGATTTATACTGTGGAACGAGAGAATTATTGATGCACACAAACAAAATCCATACATAGATTTAGAAGAACGCGGATTACAATTTGGCGATGGTGTCTATGAAGTAATTCGGCTCTATAAAGGAAACTTTCATTTATTGGAGCCGCATTTAACAAGGCTCTATCGCTCAATGGAAGAAATTGAATTATCACTCCCCTTTTCGAAAGCGGAGCTCATTGTATTACTTTACAAATTAATCGAAAAGAATCACTTTCACGAAGATGGGACGATTTATCTACAAGTTTCCCGCGGTATTCAAGCACGTGCACATGCATTTTCCTTTGATTTACCTCCAACAATCTATGCTTATATCTCGAAAAAAGAACGCCCTTCCCTATGGATTGAATATGGAGTACGCGCGATATCAGAACCAGATGTGCGCTGGTTACGTTGCGATATTAAATCCCTTAATTTATTACCGAACGTATTAGCCTATACAAAAGCAGAACGTAAAGGTTGCAAAGAAGCTCTTCTCGTTCGAAACGGTATCGTTACAGAAGGAAGTCACTCCAATTTCTTTCTCATAAAAAATGGTACTCTTTATACACACCCCGCGAATCATTTAATCTTAAATGGAATTGTACGCCAATATACGCTATCTTTAGCAAATAAATTAAAGATTCCTGTACAAGAGGAGCTATTTAGTATTCGCGATGTCTATCATGCAGATGAATGTTTTTTTACAGGAACCACGATAGAAATTTTACCGATGACGCATCTTGATGGAACCGCAATTCAAAATGGACATGTGGGGCCAATTACGAAATTATTACAAAAATCGTTCGTACAGAGCTTCACAACTTCTGACATTTCTTTTCCATAAATACGAATAATATTTCGTTCGTTTTTTCAAATATATGTATTTTAAGTAAAAATCAGTGTGAAGAATCTATCTTTATTTCTGTTTTGTAACCTTTTTGTCATATTCAGATTCCTTCATAAGTCTTGACAGTAATCGACATGCCTTTTAGAATTTTTAACAGTTGGTAAATATTTCTTCACTATACTACAGACAGAAAGGAATCGACAAAACATGAAAAAATATCTTGCCGGTCTTGCGGCGGTGTCTGTAGCAGGAGGAGCAGCTCCAACACTTGATAGTGTTCAAGCTGCCCCAGAGCAAACTCCACAAAAGCCTGCTACACAATCCGTTCAAGTCGCAACATCAAATGGTTCAAGTTACACTGTAACTGCTGATGTATTACACGTTCGTTCAGGTTCTGGTACTTCTCATCAGATTATCTCTCGCGTATACAATGGGCAGAAGTTAAATGTTATTGGTCAAGAAAATGGTTGGTTCAAAATTAACTTAAATGGAAAAACTGGTTATGTTAGCGGTGAGTTCGTTTCACAAGGCGGTGCAGCAAAAACAAATGTAAGCACAGGTGGAAACAACAAAGTAACTGCTGATGTATTGCGTGTACGTACAAGTCCTAGCACTTCTAGTTCTATTATAGGTCGTGTGTACGAAGGGCAAACATTACACGTAATCGGTCAAGAGAATGGCTGGCTTAAAATTAACCATAATGGACAAACTGGTTACGTAAGCAGCCAATTTGTATCTGGTGCTTCTGCAAGCGCTAACTCTGCAAATAACAATAGTAATTCTGCAACTGTACAACCAGCAAGCGGAAACTATACGGTAAACGTATCTTCTCTTCGCGTTCGTACAGGGCCTAGCACTTCTCACACTATTTTAGGATCTGTTCGTAAAGGACAAGTTGTACAAGTTGTTGGTGAAGTTCAAGATTGGTTTAAAATTAACTATGCAGGACAATCAGCTTACATTAGTAAAGACTATGTAACAAAAGGTGGCTCTAACGACAATGTAATTCAAGGAAGTCAAGAAGAGCCAAAATATCAAAATGGTAATCATGTAACTGTACAAACTGGCGGAACTTACGTTGTAAATGCAACATCTTTACGCGTTCGTACGGGTCCAGCTACATACCATAGCGTAATCGGTGGTGTATTAAACGGACAAACATTACACGTAATTGGTAGCGAAAATGGTTGGTTTAAAATTAATCACCAAGGTCAAACCGGGTATGTGAGTAGTGAATTTGTAAAATTTGTTAAGGGCGGAACCGCTCAGCCAGAACAACCTAAACAACAAGCACCTCAAACGCAGGGAGCGATTGGAGATTATTATGTAAATGCCTCCGCCCTCAATGTACGTAGCGGCGAAGGTACAAACTACCGAATTATCGGTGCTCTTCCTCACGGCCATAAGGTTCAAGTGCTTTCTGAAAACTCTGGTTGGAGTAAAATTAACTATAACGGACAAACTGGTTATATCGGAACTCGCTTCTTATCTAAAACACCAGTTGGTGGTGCTGTAGAAACAAAACCTAACACACCATCTAACATGCAAAACAATACCAATACAAATAATAGTGGTAATAACTCATCGATCCTTGCATATGCAAAATCGATGGCAGGTGTTCCATACGTATGGGGCGGAACTTCTGCTAATGGTGTGGATTGTAGCGGTTATATTTTCCATGTATATAAGAAATTTGGTCATAACATTAGCCGTCAAAGTGTGGCAGGATATTGGAGCAGCCTACCAAAGACTTCAAATCCACAGCCAGGCGACTTAATTTATTTCCAAAACACTTATAAATCAGGTCCTTCCCACATGGGTATTTACCTTGGGGGCGGATCATTTATCCAAGCTGGAGATAACGGTGTAGCTGTTGCTTCATTAAGTAACTCTTATTGGAAGAATCATTTCTTAGGTTACACGAAAGCACCTTAATTGATAGTTTCAGAGCCTTCTAGATTGCTAGAAGGCTCTTTTTTGTTTTAAAATATGTTACTTCCTCTTCATTTCATACACTATATTCTATAAAAATATTTTATAACGTTACCATAATACATATCTCCTCCCGAATAGATATAACCTATTTCTCCTTCATCCTGTTTATATGTGTTTTCTTAATGAATTTTCTTTTTATTTAAACTTTTATATGGATGTTTGACCTCAGAAGCCCGGTATGGTAAGTTACTTAAGATGTTATGTTTCTAGCAGTATAGACATCCGTTATTTATACTTTTTTTTACTATGAGAAAGGAGATTTACACTGCATGAATTTTTTATGGGGAATTGGCGGTGTGATTGGAGTATTAGCAATCGCATTTTTATTATCTTCCAATCGCAAAGCTATTAATTGGCGCACAATCTTAATTGCGCTAGCACTACAAATTACATTTTCCTTCATCGTATTACGATGGGATGCTGGAAAAGCTGGATTAAAGATCGCTTCTGATGGCGTCCAGGGTCTAATTAACTTTTCTTATGAGGGGATTAAATTTGTCGCTGGTGACTTAGTAAATACAAAAGGCCCTTGGGGATTTGTATTCGTAATTCAAGCACTACTTCCAATTGTATTTATTAGTTCATTAGTAGCCATTTTATATTACTTTGGTATTATGCAAAAATTTGTAAGTATCGTTGGTGGTGCATTAAGTAAACTTCTCGGAACTTCTAAAGCCGAAAGTTTAAATGCTGTAACAACTGTTTTCTTAGGACAAACAGAAGCACCAATTTTAATTAAACCGTACTTAGCACGCTTAACAAATAGTGAATTCTTTGCCGTTATGGTAAGCGGTATGACAGCGGTTGCTGGATCCGTTCTTGTCGGCTATGCAGCTATGGGAATTTCGCTTGAGCATTTATTAGCAGCGGCAATCATGGCAGCACCTTCAAGTTTATTAATTGCAAAATTAATAATGCCGGAAACAGAAACACCAGATAACAACGTAAAGCTTTCTACCGAACGTGAAGATGCAAACGTTATTGATGCAGCTGCACGAGGTGCATCTGAAGGGATGCACCTCGTAATTAACGTAGCGGCAATGTTAATGGCTTTCATCGCATTAATTGCTGTACTGAACGGCCTATTAGGATGGGTTGGTTCTTTGTTCCATATTAAATTAAGCCTAGATTTAATCTTTGGCTATTTATTATCACCATTCGCTATCTTAATCGGGATTTCACCAAACGAAGCTGTACAAGCAGCTGGTTTCATCGGTCAGAAACTTGCCATTAACGAATTCGTTGCTTATGCAAGTCTAGGACCACATATGTCAGAGCTCTCTGATAAGACCGTTATGATCTTAACATTTGCAATCTGTGGTTTTGCAAACTTCTCTTCTATTGCAATTCAATTAGGTGTAACAGGAACACTTGCTCCAACGCGCCGAAAACAAATTGCACAATTAGGGATTAAAGCAGTGATCGCTGGTACATTAGCGAACTTCTTAAACGCAGCAGTTGCAGGTATGATGTTCTTATAAAATGAAAAGCCCATTCCAAATCATTGGAATGGGCTTTTGTTTTTGATTCGTGCACTCCTCTTCCACCTAAAAACTTCCAAAATAACGACATACTTAACATTCGTATATATAAATAAAAAAATGTGATTCATTCTTATAAAACTGTGCATACTACAAATACGAGCCTGAGGGGGAATCAAATGAAATATAACTCTATAAAAGTATTACTACTTTGGATTGTACAAATTTTATTTTATTTTACAACCATATATATAACAGCATATAAACACGCTATACTCTTTACAATTTCCTATGTCCTCGTTCACATACTGTTTTTATTTATACCAGACAAACAGGCTTTTGTACTCTTTATACTTGGGACGATTCTTTCTGTATTTTATTTATTCTATCAGTCATGGGTTTATTTATGGAGCACATCCCTACAATTGAAGTATATGATTACGCATTTCCTTACGGTAGCTAACTTCTTCTTTGTATATATTTCAACTTATATGTTAAAACAAGTGATTCTGGAAAATAAAAATTTAACCGAACGAATACAGGTATTAGAACAGTACATCGGTGAATCAAAACTCCTAACAAGAACAGAATTTGAAAGACGTCAAACTTTGTTAATTGCTGCCATGAAACGTCGCAGCGAAACAGGAATAATTATCTATTTCGATTTCATCTCTTTTAGTAAACATACAAAGAAAAGTGTTATGGATCGTATAGCTTCTTTATTACTTTCTACTGTACGACGTGATTTTGACCTTGTGGGAAAATATGATCATCATACTTTAGTAACTTTACTTCAAAATACAGATATAGCTGGCGCTGAAATTGTCATGAATCGACTATATCCGAAAATGAAAGAATCGTTAACAGACGATGCAATACAACAAATTCAAATCACACAAAAGCAAGTAAATGGACAGGAGTCTAGTCCCTTATGATGACACTCATTATTTTCCTATTCTTTCTCTTATTTTGCATACTTGTCTTTTTAATTAGCATCGTCTTCTCTATTAAATATGTTTTAATTTGTACTGCTTTCTTATTTTCAGCCCTACTTGCTTATTATTCATTATTAACGATTGCAGGGCTGATTCATCGAAATAGAAA
The DNA here is from genome assembly GCF_022662635.1 of Bacillus cereus group sp. BfR-BA-01522. Taxonomy (NCBI): domain Bacteria; kingdom Bacillati; phylum Bacillota; class Bacilli; order Caryophanales; family Bacillaceae; genus Bacillus; species Bacillus cereus group sp. BfR-BA-01522. Next base: position 34,045 of record NZ_JAKUDY010000005.1, read on the forward strand.
GAAGAAAGAACGTGTATTGGACCATTATCCGAGTGTCGATATTTTCATTCCAGCACATAACGAAGGGATCGTTATGAAAGATACACTAGAAGCAATGGTCAAGATTGAATATCCAGGTCAACTCACCATTTATCTATTAAATGATAACTCACAGGACGAAACACCCGAAATTGGAGATGCATTCGATAGGGATTATGCTCATATTCGTCACATCCGCGTTCCTCCAGGCGAACCAAAAGGGAAATCACGCGTATTAAATTATGGCCTTAGCATTTCGAATGGTAAATATTTTTGTGTATATGATGCTGACAATCAGCCTGAACCACATGCATTGCGAATGCTTGTAGAATACGCTGAAACAACCGAGAACGCAGTTGGTGCAGTTGGACATGTTCGAACGATAAATGAGAAACGAAATTGGTTAACACGAATGATTTCACTAGAATTTCAAATTTTCCAGCTTCTCATGCAATCCGGACGCTGGCTGTTATTTCAAACCGGTTCTCTTACCGGGACAAATATGCTTCTTCGTCGGTCTGCTTTAGAAGAACTCGGTGGCTATGATCCATATGCAATTGCGGAAGATGCAGAACTGACATTACGAATTACGCAACAAGGCTATGTATTACCAATCGTCCCTGAATCTGTTACTTGGGAACAAGAACCAGAGCACTTAAAAATTTTGATTAAACAACGAACACGCTGGCTACAAGGAAACTTATACATTTTGGAAAAAATATTTTCTTCATTCCATTTCTTTAAAGGAAAGTTGCTTGTCCATTCCTTACAGCAGGTACTCGTTTACCTTGTCTTTTGGTTATTTCTCATTATCTCGAATATTTGGTTCATTGTAGGATTACTCGGTCTATTTCACATTCACTATACCATTCCATTACTATTTATGTGGTATGTCGCATATATTACGTATACTGCCCAACTATTTAGTTCACAAAGTGTTGAAAGAACATTTACACCAATTAATATTTTCATTAGTATCATTATGTACTTTACCTATGCCCAACTCTTTACTTACTTATTTATTCGCAGCCTCATTCTTTATTTGCGTGCAAAAAGTAAAAAACAAGTCATCGGTTGGGATAAAACGGTTCGATTCAAAAAAGAGAAGTAGTCCTATTTAAACAAACGTTTGATTAAAAAATAAACACAGAGCGCCGTATGCTCTGTGTTTATTTTTTGACTAAACGTCTATATATCGGACAAATACCCCTTAGCCGAAAGTAAGTTTCACGTCCATCCCCCAACGAACGATTTACTTTCATTTATATACGAAAAAGTGACTGCTATTTTTGTAAAACCAACTGCTTGTCTTGTTGTTCTTTCACTACTTGAGTCTTTGGTTCCGTGCTTTCTTGCACATTACGATGTGCTACACGTTTCAAACAAATATGCTTCCACTTTCTTTCGTAACGTTTCATTATTCTAGTTGTCCCCCTTGAATACACTTAAAACTTTATTGAAATCGCTTACAATAAATAATATAGCATATATATAGAAAAGTGACAACATATTTCTGACAATTTTTTGTCAAAAATATGAATAACTTATGAAAATCATGTGAAAAAATATAAAAATTTTTAGCCGAGCAATATTATTTTGCGTAAAAAAAGGAGCTGTCCCATAAGTCGAATTTTCGACTATGTGACACTCCCTTTTGGGATAGCCCCTTTTTCCGATCATTTACGTTGGCGATGCCGCCCTTCTTTTTGTAGCTCTTTAAATAACGAAGCTACCATAAAGAAGATAACAAATGCAAATGGAAATGCTGCGATAATAGAAGCTGTCTGTAATGCAGCTAAACCACCGACATAAAGTAAAATTGCTGCTAACGCCGCTTGAACAATACCCCAAATCAACTTAATGCGATTTGGTGGATTCAAACTACCGTGTGTCGTTAGCATACCAAGAACAAATGTCGCAGAATCCGCCGATGTAATAAAGAACGTTGAAATCAAGAGAATTGCAAGTACTGATAACAGAGGACCGATACTTCCCATATGATCGAACACAGCGAATAATCCAATTTCTGTTCCCATCTCTTTAATTTGTTCATAAATATTTGCATGGTCAAATAATTCCATATGAATACCAGTACCACCAAAAACAGAGAACCAAAGTGCCCCAATTAATGTTGGAACGAGCAGTACACCAATTACAAACTCTCGAATTGTACGTCCGCGCGATACACGAGCAATAAACGTCCCAACGAATGGTGACCATGCAATCCACCATGCCCAATAGAAAATTGTCCATGATTGAATCCATTGATTTCCGCTTTTATCTAATGGACTTAATCGAAAACTCATGCTTGGTAACTCCTGAATGTAAGCCCCAATTGTCGAAGTGAAATAGTTCATAATAAAATTCGTTGGACCTGCAAATAATAGAATTACCATTAGTGCAAAGGCTAAAATAATATTCGTATTACTTAAATATTTAATCCCTTTATCCAATCCTGTTTGAGCAGATAACATAAACAGAATTGTTACAGCACCAATAATCACGAGTTGTGTTGTTAATGAATTCGGTATCGGCGTTAAATACCCAATACCGCCCGCGATTTGTTGTGCACCAAGTCCTAACGAAGTTGCAACACCAAACACTGTTGCAAAAACAGCTAATACATCAAATATATGTGCAACGCGCCCATGTTCTCCACTCTTAAATAAAGAGCCTACGGTCGCACTAATTGTACTTGGCTTTCCTTTTCGGAATGTAAAATACGCAATACAAAGCGCTACAAGTGCATATAGTCCCCAAGGATGTAATCCCCAATGGAAAAATGAGAAGCGCAGTGCCAGACGGGCACTTTGTTCTGTAGCACTTTCTCCATATGGTGGTGCATATAAATGATTTAATGGTTCCGCAACGCCCCAGAAAATCAGTCCAATCCCCATACCAGCACTAAATAACATGGCAAACCATGTTAAATAACTATAATCAGGTTCATCATCATCTTTCCCTAAACGAATTGAACCGTATTTTGAAACGATTAAAAAGATAGAAATCCCTAGGAAAATAGAAACAGAAATAATATAAAACCAACCAAACTTACTAACTAACACATGCTGAATAGCAGTTGTGACATTTCCTAAACTTCCTTTTCCAATCACTGATTCAGGAATAATCCCCCAAATCGTAAATGCAAGACATAATACCAATGAAACAATAAATGTTTTCGTCAGTTTCCTCATCAAATCCCCCTTCGTAGGTTTCTTTCGTTGTGTAAAATGACACGAATTCCAATGTGTTAAATCGGATAAATTACAACAATACTGCCGGTATCTTTCTACAAATGTGTAAAATAATGGCCACCAATTAGAATTCTTATAGACAATTTGTATCTTCTCAAATCATCTTTTTACTTCCTTGAAAAGCAAAAGGTGAAGATTACAATGTCAAATGATGCGAGATAAATGCGGAAGGGATCTATTTCCCTAAAAAAGATGTGTTACAGTTGTAAAAAAAGAGAAAATGCATGGATGTTCACTCTTTCTTTTTGTAACAATTATGCGGTTTTTTGTTAGGATATATTACGTATTTTTAAATCTACACATAAAATATTTATGTTTATATAACTATTTTAGTCATAAATTAGTAAAATACTCAAGGAATGTAACCCATTAGTAAAACTTATGTAATGTCTTCGTAATATTTTTATCTCTACCGAAAAATAGATACTATATTAAAAATGAGGAATATATAATGTAAACTACTTAAAAATAAGGCATGAAAAACGCTTTCTATCTTTTTTTGCTATGTTACAAATTGTTAATGGTTCTTTACGAATGGTTTGTAATTCTATGATTTCCCCAATTCTAAAAAAATCTGTTGCTATAATGAGGACACGAAAACAAACGCAATGGAGGCTATCATGAAAAAATTAATTGGTATAGCAACAGCAGCAGTTTTTGGTCTTGGGATTTTCACTACTTCTGCTAGTGCAGAAACTGTTGTAACAACAGACGTACTAAATGTACGAGAAAACCCAACTACGGAATCAAAAGTTGTAGGAAAAGTATTAAATGGTCATAAACTAGATGTTATAAATACAGAAAACGGATGGTCACAAATTAAATTCAATGGTAAAGACGTATTCGTAAGTGCAGAGTTCACAAAAAGCATCTACTATGTAACTGCTAACGTATTAAATGTACGTGCAGAAGCAAACACAAATTCAGAAATTCTTGGTACGTTAAAGAAAGATGATAAAATCGAAACAACGAACCAAGTACAAAATGGATGGTTACAATTTGAATATAACGGGAAAACAGCTTATGTTCATGTTCCTTTCTTAACAGGTGAAGCTCCTGTAGTTCCTGTAGTAGAAAAACAAGAAACACAAGCTCCTGCTAAATCAGCTGCACAAGCAAAACCTGTCATGCAAGTGAAAGCAGCTGCTACAAGTGCGCCTGCTGGCGGCCGTGAATTAACGGTTGTAGCGACAGCATATACAGCTCATCCAAGTGAAAACGGCGGCACATATGGTGGTCGTGTATTAACTGCAATGGGTCATGACCTAACAGCAAATCCAAATATGAAAATGATTGCTGTTGACCCAAAAGTGATTCCATTAGGATCAAAAGTATGGGTAGAAGGTTATGGAGAAGCAATCGCTGGTGATACTGGCGGTGCAATTAAAGGTAACCGTATCGACGTTCTAGTTGGTTCAGATAGCGCTGCTAACAAATGGGGACGTAAAACGGTAAAAGTAAAAATTTTAAAATAATCAATAACTGCTAAATCATAAGTCAGTTCTCTTATATTTGAGAGCTGGCTTTTATTTTTCTATAATGACAGTAAGGAGGTAAAAACATGAACTTACAAGCAAAAATAGACTGGATTGGAACTCCAAAGTCTTACCTATATAAAGATGATGATATGACATACGATGCAACCTCTATTGATTTCTCGATTGAACAAGATGATAACCGCTATAAATTACTTATACTAAAGCATGATGAAAAGACACATTACAAAATGATTCAATATGGTGTTAAGCCCGGGTCACAAAAACCATTTCCAATCGATATTCCCTTCCGAACAGACATGCTTCCATTCATTAACAAAATTCTACAAGATCCTTATGTACAAGCCGTATTATCCTAAAATCAATCTTACAAAAAGAAACTATCCCGTTAACGAGATAGTTTCTTTTCTAGTGAATGCGTCGGACCAGCAATTTCCTCAGACTTTAACGGATTATTTGCTACAAGTGAATGATATAGTAGTTTTCCATCTTCATTTACCGTAACCATATGGTCATTACTAAAGCTTTTAAACTTCACTGACCCATCACCATAACGAATATGATATTCCTCATACGTCGTTACTTTATACTTCGTAGCACTTTTCCTTTCTACATTACGGACATCTATCGTTAATAAGTCTTCTGTAATTCCTTTTTTTCTGTTTTCCTACATTTTTGTTTATAATGGTAGAGGAACGAAAATTTTTGTACGGAGGAAAATTATGCTGCAACATTCAATTACGAAAGATGAGATTATGATGATTGCAAATGAATTTGTTCAAGGATTAGATCCGCAGCAGGCGGCTGATCAAGAACATGTTGCGAACGCTCGTCATTTATATCGCAGCGGTGTTGTCTATAATGTGGATTTTGATGGGTATACGCTATCAGGGACGGTAGAGACTGATAGCAACATATATAGCGTTCACATTCCCATTCGCAATGTATCAAACAGTTATTGCGATTGTTTTGCACCTACACAATGCGAGCATATGCTTGCCGTCTTATTATCAGCTGCTTCTAGTTTTGGAAAAGTGGGCGATGTATTAAAATTATTTAAAAATAAAACAAAACCATCGCAAACACCAATTCGAACGGCTCGACAACTGCTACAATCCTCCTCTTTTGCAGAAACGGATTATACAAGTTGGTATTCATACTTTGACTCTGAATATGAGACATTTAAGAAAGAGCAGGCGCGTCTTACTTATAAACAAATGTATTTTCTAATGAGTATTTTTACAGATTTTTACATGAAATTGGAGCGGAAAGCACCGCGCGTTGTTGCGATCCATGAGTTATATAAACTGCACGGCGCGTTATATTCTTTTCAAAAACTATTAGAAGAAGTCAAGGAGTTTGAAACAAAAAAAATCTATTCTTATCATCAACCCATTAACGTAATTCATCTATTTGTAGATAAAGTGGAGTCCATTGTACGAGATTTCAAATCAGAACCTGCACCTGCTGAATGTGAACCCATCTTGCAGGAAACGGCTCGGCTCGTACATACCATGTTCTTCTCAGCAGACTCCTATACACAAGAAAGATTCTTTATTTACCGTCATATATGGGGAGAACTCTTAACAGAGAACCTTCTCCTTGAGGAAGAAAAGAAACGAATTGATACAAAGATGCACCCGCTCTCAAAAGCACTCGCATCTTCACACCTACTCTTTCTAAAGCGAAATGATGAAGGAGCGATGGAACGATTAGAGAAACAACCCGCATTCGTCGTTAGTCTTTATTTTGATTGGCTAGAAGAATTGCTAAGTACGATGCAATGGGATCGTGCAAAAAATTGGTTATCTTTCACATATAAACAAGTGAAAAAAACAATACAAGATCAAGCCGATACGATTTTTGTGGAAGATATCGTTCGTTTATTTGTCATGATGTATGAAACATATGCGACACAAATGAATGAACAAGCTGGGTTGGAAATGATTTTGCAAGATTTATTACCGTACAGCTTCGCGAATTATGAACAATATGCATTGGCAAAAAAACAGTATCACACATGGACGGAATTGCATCTCCTGCATGGCCTTGAAGCGATTGAAGTATTGAAGGAGCCGCTAAAAGAAATTGAAAAAGAAGCACCTGAAGCAGCGCTCCCTCTTTATCATCTTGCTACAGTACAAGCAATTGAGGAACGAAATCGAAAGTCTTATCGCCGCGCTGTTCGCTATTTAAAAAAATTACGCATGCTATATAAACGTCTAAAGCGAACAGATGAATGGAATGCCTTCATCATTCAAATTGCTAATTTACATTCACGCTTACGCGCCCTACAAGAGGAATTACGGAAAGGAAAATTAATCGATGATCAAACAAATTGAAGTAACAATTCGGCTCCAATATGTCAATCAAGGTTGGTTCCTCTGGGGAGAGAATGAAACCGGGCATCCATTACCTGAGATGGCTTGGAGACAACATGCCTTTACATGGCACTCCACCTCCTTTTACGGTACTTTTTTAAAAGAAGCAATCCATGACGGACGACCTGGATTTATCTTAACGAGCCTTCAGGCATTTGAATACATTGCAAATAAACCGATGAACACCTTTGCCAATCTGCAATGGAATGGGCCAACTACCCTGCTAACGCCAGAGGCAAAAGAACTATGGGATGCTTTTGTAGCCGGGGACTTCCTCCCTGATATAGAGCGATGGTCTCATTATCCAGCATGGAAGGTAGAGAAACACTCTATTGAAGATCGTACGCTAGCAACCTTATTCTCCGAAGCTGTTAATGAAAGTATTTTGCAAGATACGCGTTCAGGAGACGGATGGAAAAATGCGAAGCGATTATATGAGCATTATGAGTTTTCCAAAAAACAACTAGAGACAGCACTTCATGAAGAAGACTGGCTCCGCAAAATTGGTTATATGGAAGACGATCTTCCCTTCACAATCGGTCTTCGTCTACAAGAGCCACATGATGAATTGGAAATGTGGAAATTGGAAACGATTCTTGCGCCAAAACGCGGAGCACATCGCATCTATATCTATACGGACTCTCATTCATTGCCAAAGAGATGGCAGGGCTATGAGAACCGAATTAAAGAAATGCAGGAAGGATTCAGCAAGCTCGTTCCATGGCTGAAAGAAGAGGACCATTTTCGAGATGAACTCTATGAAACAGAGGCTTGGAACTTTTTAACGGAAGCAAGTAATGAATTATTAGCCGCTGGTGTTACCATTTTATTACCATCTTGGTGGCAAAATTTAAAAGTAACGAAACCAAAACTGCGCATCCAATTAAAGCAAAATACGGTGCAAACACAATCATTCTTTGGTATGAACACACTCATGAATTTTGATTGGCGTGTTTCTACACAAGGAATTGATCTTTCAGAAAGCGAATTTTTTGAACTTGTCGAGCAAAACAAACGGCTGTTCAATTTAAATGGACAATGGATGAGGCTTGATCCTGCCTTTATTGAAGAAGTAAAAAAACTGATGAAGCATGCGGACAAATACGGACTGGAAATGAAAGATGTGTTGCAGCAGCACTTATCTCGTTCAGCCGAAATAGAAACGACTCAAGAAGAGAGTCCATTTGCTGATATTGAAATTGAGCTAGATGATTATTATGAAGAGCTTTTCCAAAAATTGCTGCATATCGGTGACATTCCGAAAATCAAAATACCATCCTCCTTACAGGCAACACTGCGCCCGTATCAAGAACATGGTGTTAGTTGGCTATTATATTTACGCGAGCTTGGATTTGGAGCATTATTGGCAGATGATATGGGACTTGGAAAAAGCATCCAAACAATCACTTACTTACTCTATGTAAAAGAAAACAAGCTTCAAACAGGTCCAGCTTTAATTGTTGCGCCAACATCTGTTCTTGGGAATTGGCAGAAAGAATTCGAGCGATTCGCTCCCCATTTAAAAGTCATATTACATTATGGTAGCAATCGCGCAAAAGGAGAGGCTTTTAAGGAATTTCTACAAGGTGCAGATGTTGTACTAACTTCTTATGCACTATCGCAACTTGATGAAGAAGAATTAAGCACATTATGCTGGGATTCTATTATTTTAGATGAAGCACAAAATATTAAGAATCCACATACGAAGCAATCAAAAGCAGTTCGCAAATTAAAGGCAAACCATAAAATTGCGTTAACAGGAACACCAATGGAGAATCGTCTTGCTGAGCTATGGTCGATCTTTGACTTTTTAAATCATGGGTACCTTGGAAGTCTTGGACAATTCCAGCGCCGCTTCGTTACACCGATTGAAAAGGATCGAGATGAAGCTAAAATTCAGCAAGTACAGCGATTCATTTCACCATTCTTACTGCGTCGTACAAAACAAGATCAAACAGTCGCATTGAACTTACCGGATAAACAAGAACAAAAAGCATACTGTCCGTTAACTGGTGAGCAAGCATCACTATACGAACAACTTGTACAAGATACATTAAAAAATGTAGAAAACTTAAATGGAATTGAAAGACGTGGCTTTATTCTACTTATGCTAAATAAATTAAAACAAATTTGTAATCATCCTGCTCTCTATTTAAAAGAAGATGTACCAAAAGATATTGTACAGCGTTCCATGAAAATGCAAACATTAATGGATTTGATTGAAAATATAAAGAACCAAAATGAAAGTTGCCTTATTTTCACACAATATATCAGAATGGGGCACATGTTACAGACTGTATTAGAAAAAACATTTGGTCAGCGCGTTCTTTACTTAAATGGAAGTGTACCAAAGAAAGAGCGCGATAAAATGATTGAACAATTCCAAAATAGAACATATGATATCTTTATTCTATCCTTAAAAGCTGGGGGGACAGGGCTAAACTTAACGGCAGCTAACCATGTCATTCACTATGATCGCTGGTGGAATCCAGCTGTAGAAAATCAAGCAACAGACCGAGCTTATCGCATCGGTCAAAAACGATTCGTCCATGTGCATAAACTGATCACAACAGGAACACTGGAAGAAAAAATTGATGAAATGCTTGAACGTAAACAATCGCTCAACAATGCAGTTATCACAAGCGATAACTGGATAACAGAGCTATCTACAGACGAACTGAAAACACTTCTTGGCGTATAAAACAGAAAAAGGAGCCATCCTTAATGGGATGAGCTCCTTTTTCTATGCCAAAACCAATTGCTAATCAGAATACCTGTCAATCCGCCGCATGTATCTAACAAGGAATCTTGCCACATCGGTGTACGATCTCCTGTAAACCACTGATGAATCTCATCAAATGTTGCATAACCAGCAACAAAAAGTAGCGCAAAAAGAAACGATCGCTTCCTTGAATAACCAGAGCGATAAAGCGCGTAATATGTCAATACACCAAGCATAAAGAAAACCATAAAATGGGCACCTTTGCGAAGGAAAAATTCAATAAAGCCACCGACTCCTTTGTTGACAATACTAACCGGGGTTCCTCCACCATAATCAATCGATACCCATGAAAATTTCTCTTTCACAAATTCTACATTCACGTACTGCTCAATATCTGAACGCATATCTTGCTTCTTATACGGCTGTGCTGAAGAATAAAAAATAATTCCCATCCATAAGAAAACGGGAATCCAAAATAACCACTTTCTTTTCATTTTTGAAACTCCTCTCTCTTTCTCCTAAGCGTACCAAAAAAAATAAAAAAATTCACGCCAAAATCTTACTATTCCCTCCTATATATATGGTGAAAAGGGGGTGAGAACATGGCAGTGGAAACAATTGTAACGGATTTAACTTTACGACTTGTTCTAAACGCTGGTCTAGACAAAAATGGAAAAACAGTATTTAAAAACAAACAGTTAAAACAAGTTAAGCCAAACGCTGATTTAGAAAAAGTACATGACGTTGCACGCGCGCTTTCTTCCTTACAAGAATTAAAACTTCACGCTGTACAAGTTGTCAGCACAACTGATCTTTCAAACTTATAAAGGAGGTATAACTTATGCAAACGCTAGAATTAATTTTTTCGAAAGAAGATGGGAAAACAGTTGTTTTCTCCCTCGATAATCCCGTTACGCCTGTCAATGAGCAAACCATTAGTCAAGTGATGGATACGATTCTTGCTTCTTCCATTTTCTTATCACTTGGAGAAAACGCACAAAAAAAAGGAGCACGACTTGTTGAAAAGACAGTAACAGAAGTAAATATTGCTCCTTAATACAAAAAAGACGAAGCTGCCTTACGCTGCGGCTTCGTCTTTTTTCTTCGGCATTTCAATTGGAATGAAAATATGGGAAAATCCAACCGAAACATATTTATACTGTTCCTTTCCAAGCGTGAACTCCGTTGTATACGTTGAGAAGAACAAATAATCATTTCGCTTTGTATAATGATCAATTAACACTCCTACTTGAGGTTGTACATATTTGTTCGCTAATTTCTTACCGATTGTTGCAAGTTCCCCGAGTAACCCATCCGGGTCCTCTTTTTCAACTTCTGTAAGCTTTTTACTAATATCATTTCGATTCATGAATTGCTTTGCTGCCCACTCTGTATATTCTCCTTTGCTCGGGTTACTATTAGCTAAATAAATAAACAAAAGAACAACGAGAGCCGCAATGATATATTTCTTTTTCATACTTTTATCACCCGCCTAACACTTTCTATTCTCATATATATGTCCAAGCGATGCAAATTATAAAAAGGATTATAGAAGAAATCCTCTAAAAATATCTATAACTTTACAATTTTTTACATTATTTTAAATCTATTTTTATATTTGGCCTTTATTATAAAATTTGTAAGCCATCTTAATTTAAAAGGAGGTCTTCCATTGTTGGAGATAGCGAAAATTCATACTATTTCAAATATGATAATGATGCTGTTACCACATAGAGATCTTTTTTTTCAAACTCAAATCCATACTACGGATGAAATTTTTTACTCACCAAAAACACCGTTTGAAATCATAAAGGAACTCATTATCTCACATAATTATTCTACATATGAGGGTAGACGAAAAGCAATCGTTGCAAAATGGAAATTATATCAAAATACACCCATTCCTATTGATCATCGTCGTTTCATCTGTGCCATTCCTACTCATTCTCCTCATACTTGGGACTGTACATGGTTATTTTATAAAAACATTGCATATATAGAAAAAGATGATAACAACCGAGCTATCGTATATTTTTGCAATGGAGACAATATCACCCTCTCTATTAGTGCTTATCAAATGAAACTACAATGGAGAAAGGCTGGTAATCTTTTAGCTCAAATGATGCTTGAAGATTTTCATAATGATTTTTAGAATAATACGAAAGTGGAGTCAGTCTGTTTAACCTGCCTCCACTTTCTGACCACTACGCTCCAGTACGCATCTTTTTGAACGCTTGCCGATATATCCACCTCACTTGATAGTATGTTAATCCCATCTCTCCTGCAATTTCATCAATGCTCTTTCCCATAAAAAAAGATTCGGTAATCACATGCTTTTCCCGTTCATTTAACACACTCATATACTCGTGAACTTCCGATGATACCTCTACTACTCCACATACATGTTCGAAATGCTCTTGTTCAAAACAAGTGTGATATGTTTGAAATCGATTCTCCTTCTTTAATTTCTCTAGCAAATACCCACGCACTGTCACAAATGCATAATTCGAAAAACTTCCTTTCTCTTCCTCATATCTTTCATATGCCATCCATAATCCTATTAAACCGCACTGATAAAACTCCTCATAATCCTTATATAAGCAGAGCCGCTTCATTTGATTTTTAATCATTTTCTCATACAAAGTAACTGCCTCAGTAAAAGTGACCGGCTTCATCTCATACCCATTTCTAAAAGGTATACCTTTTTGTTATTCCGCGGTACTTTTACAATATAAAAAGAGAAAGAGAATTTCATGGCAGGTTATTTCAAATTCTATCTCGCAAATTTCAAATTTAAGCAAGCTAAATTTGAAATTTCCATGCTGCTATATGAAATACGTGCAAATAAAAAACGACCCTAAAAAGAGCCGCTTTCATGATCTTATTGACCTAAGTTAGAGAAGCTAGAAGCAATACCACTTAAACTACTAAATGCAACAGAAAGGATAAAGAAGATTACAATAATCGTTGTTGCTTGTTTCTTGCTTAATCCTGCTACAATTTGTAAACCTAATCCCATGACAACTAATCCCCAAATACTGAAAACTTCAAAAGCTGAAGCAGCACCATGAAGATACGTACCTGGTTCAAATAAAGGTGCTAAACTCGTGTAAGAAGTTTCTGCAGAGCCGCCAATTATCAATTTTAAAATAAGATTTACAATAGCTCCTAAAATTGTAATAGTATACGTATATAAGTAAATAGATAATACCTTCATATACGGTGTATCGTTGCCCATAAACATCATAATAATTTTATAAATCCCTGCTACAACAAAAAACCAAAATATTGTACCAATTAATCCGCCGATAACTCCAATTCCAATACTAAAATACCCTGCCATTTTAGCCACTTCTGGATCTGGAATATTTGCCAATGCTTCTGGATTATTCATCGCTTGGTACGTAGTAATACTAGCTATAATCGCCGTTATGATAACGAAAAGAAAGAATGCTCCCCAAACCGGGCTCTTCGTTTTCATTCGTTCAAACTGTACGCTCGGAGATGTAATCATTCCGAATAATGATGGCTTTTTCCCACTTACGTCTTGCGCATTAACATTTGGCTCCATTGTAACGCCTCCTTATCATTTATATCACCCGTTCTACCGGGCGGTTCACCTTCTCTACTTGAGAGACTACGAACCGCCCACTAGAACAATCTATGTGTAGTAGAGAGCACCTCTCTACTACACTAGCAATCTACTCGTAACGAAGTGCTTCAATTGGGTCTAATTTCGCAGCCTTGTTCGCTGGAATTAATCCGAAAATAATACCGAGTGTCATGGAGAATACGACGCCGCCAACGACAACTTCCCATGAGACCAGCGGTGGCCATTTCGCAAATGTGGACACAATATATGCTCCGCCATAGCCAAGACCAATCCCAATTAATCCGCCAAGCAGCGTTAACATAACCGCTTCAATTAAGAATTGTAGCAAAATTTTGCTACGCGTTGCCCCAAGCGCCTTCCGTATACCAATTTCACGCGTACGCTCTGTTACAGATACAAGCATAATATTCATCACACCAATACCACCAACAACTAGAGAAATACCAGCGATTCCTCCGATAATCATTGTCATGATACTCGTTACTTTAGAAACTCCTTCTTGGAATTCTTTTAAGTTCATCATCTCATACTTACCTGAAATTTCACTTGGCTTACGACTATTTAATACTTCAACAGCTTTTTTACCCGCTGTTTCTAGATCATCTACATTTTTAGATTGTATGGAAATATTTTGAATTTCATCTGTTCCATATAAAGTTGGCCATAATGTAAGAGGAATTAATGCTTCTGAACTTTCAAATCCCATAATTTCATTATCCGATCGATACACACCAATAATTTGCATTGGTTGGCCTTTCATCTCGATAATTTTCCCAACAGGATTCTCATCTTTGAATAATACTTTTTCTGTCTTTGTACTAATCATGACCGCGTTATTTCCTTGAGAAATATCCCCTTCATTTAACGAGCGTCCTTTTACCACCTTTACTTTATTGACCGAAAAGTATTCACTGTCTAGCCCTATGACCATAACCATTTCTTTTTTATCATTTACCTCAAGTGGTTCCATTATAGTATTCGTTGTAATGACATGTGAAACTTCTTTAATGTTTTTCACTTCAAAAATGTCTTCATCTGTAATCTTTGGTGCTTCTTGTTCTCTACTAAATGGATCGTTGATATCAGGAACAAAGTGAATCGGCATAAGGTTATTACCAGAGCCGGCAATTTTCGACTTTAACATCGCCTCTCCGCCCTGTCCAATGGCAACAACAGTAATAATAGAACCGACACCGATAATAATACCAAGCATCGTAAGTGCGGAACGAAGTTTATGCGCTAGGATAGAAGATAGGGCAATTTTTATACTATCTAATAAACTCATACCGCACACCTTCTATCTTCCGTAATTTTTCCATCTCGCAGCACAATGCGTCTTGAAGAATATGCCGCGACTTCTTCTTCATGCGTAACCATAACAATTGTTGTACCTTCTGCATTTAACTTTGTGAAGATATTCATCACTTGTTCACCAGATTTCGTATCAAGAGCGCCCGTTGGCTCATCGGCCATAATAAACGTTGGGTTATTCGCAATTGCCCTTGCAATTGCGACGCGCTGCTTTTGTCCACCTGACAATTCATTCGGTAAATGATGCACCCGATCTGCTAATCCTACTTTGCTAAGAGCCTCAAGGGCACGCTTACGACGCTCCGCTTTCTTCACACCACCGTAAACAAGTGGTAATTCAACATTTTCCACCGCTGAAAGACGCGGCAATAAGTTAAAATGTTGAAAGACAAAGCCAATATATTCATTGCGAATAAGAGCAAGTTTTGACTCGTCTGCTGTTAAGATATTCACATCGTTCAACATATATTCGCCTTCTGTCGGACGATCTAAACAACCAATAATATTCATAAGTGTCGATTTACCAGAACCAGACGGGCCCATAATCGATACAAATTCACCATTTTGAATCGTTAAACTAATGCCGTGTAGAATGGGTACTGCCAATTTTCCTTGATAATACGTTTTTTGAATATTATTTAGTGTAATCATTTTTCTTTCACTTCCATTCCGTCATACACTTTGTCGGAAGGATTTTTAACCACCTTTTGTCCCACTGTTACACCTTCAAGAACTTCTGTCCAATCTCCATCAGTAGACCCTTTCTTCACATTTTGCTTACGAAGCTTTCCTTTTTCTTCTACATATACAAATGCATCGTCACCTTTTTCAACAATGCTCTTGCTTGGAACAGCAATCATTTTCTTATTTTCTAAATTGACTTGAAGTGACACATGATAACCTGGAGATAAACCATCTTGACTATCAAGGCTTGCTTTATATGTATATTGAGACATATTTTGCGTCGCTTCACCTGCTCCTGCCGCTTGTGCCATCTCTGCACTTGTTGGGAACTCACTTACCTCTATAATCTTACCTGTCCATTTTTTCTTACTGTTTGCTTTCGCTGTTACAGTAAATGTTTGATCTTTTTGAATTTGTGATTTTTGAAGCTCCGTTAATGTCCCTTGAATTTGGAATGGCTCTTTAGAAGCGATTTGTAAAAATGCTTTTCCTTGTCCACCCATCGCTTGTGAGGAACTTTGCGCTGCATCTTTATCTAGCTTTTGTACAACACCTGCAAAGTTGCTATAAATCGTAAGTTCTTTCTGTTTTTTCTGTAATTCTTCTACCTGCAACTTACCTTTTTCTTTTTCAAGATCCGTTGTTTTTTGCTGTAATTCTAATTCACTTACTTGCTCTTCCATCGGCTCTGTCACTTCTTTTCCAGCGCCGCTGTCTTTCGCTTTCTTAATCTCTTTCTTCAATGAATCTATTTTCTTCTGCGTCTGATCATAACGCATCGTTGCCATTTTTTGCTCAAGCTCGGCTTGTTGTATTTGCAAATTGATTTCTTCATTATCATAAGAGAATAACTTCGTTCCCTTTTCAACTTCTTGCCCTTCTTTTACGGCAATATCTTTCACTTTCCCTTTTGTTGGATCTGCATAGAAACTTTCGATATTTCCTGGCTTTACTTGTCCTGCAATTAATTTCGTATTATTTAGCTTACGCTCTGTTACTTTTTCGAAACTAATAGCATCCGCCTTCGCCTCGCCCTTCTTATTTTGCATGACGAAAATGTTAATCGCTGCAACGACAACAATTAATGTAATAATCCCAATGATCATCCATTTCTTTTTTTTGTTTGGAGTACGAACCGTGTTTGGTAACATATTCTCTCTCCTTTTTATATTGATATGATAATAACAACATAATACAAAACTTTCAGAAAAACATAACGAAACCTTTTCTACCATTACGCCTTTTTTACAAAGTTTTACACTGACAATTATATTGTAACAAAAATAATAATGTTTAGAAATATAACAGCTTATCTTTTAAGCAAGTTTTAAGGAAAAATAGCGTAAAAAAGCCACCTTACATAAGGTGACCTGAGCGATGTTTAAAAAGATGTTCTCTCGGTTCATCTTCCATTAAAAATCTCGAATCATCTTTTCTCATTTTTTTAGGAATATTCCTTTTCACAAGCTGAAAGGCTTCATATTCAGCTGCATTCATCGCTCTTTGAATCATACACCCTTCGCTTTCCCCTTGTTTATCAAGCATCCAGCCTGTTTCACTCTTTAATTGTCTCCGAAACTCTTCTTTTGCTTCCTCATTTGGAAACATCCCTTCATTTACTCTCAAATAAGTCTCCACATTCATTGGAAACCACTCATCCTCATACCCATTCTCCACAAAACAAATTGAAATCCCAACCGGTGTGCTACGAACGACAAAATCAAATGTACAATCCTCTTCTGTGACAGTTGCTGAACAAAAATAGAACGTCTCAACTTCCGATATAAAGATTCCCAACCCCAGCAGCTCCTTTATACATATAATTCGTCTTTCAGACTCCTACTAAATTTTAACATGTATTTTTAAAGCAATTGTAAAGTATACGTTAAGTTTATATGTAGAGAAGAGCCATGAAACACGTATATTCTTGAAAGGTAGATGATGCATGTGTAATAGAAAATATATTAATATTATCTCGCAAAAAAACATTATTCCTCGTTTTCTCAGTTCCAGCTCATTGCATGAATCTCCCTTTATTAAAGGAGTTTTTCTCTCTTTTTATCTATCAAGTTATGGAAGATAATAAAAAGAGAGGCTCATCTTAACTATTACAATATAACAAAATCTATTTAACAATATTTTAGAAAGGAAGCGAATCAAGTGAACTATAAGAGAATTACAACAAAACTTACAGTAGGAATTTTGGCAGCGAACTTACTCCTTTCCCCCGTCAGTACTTTAGCTGCAAAAAAGACATTTCCAGATGTACCAAAGTGGGCGCAACAATCCGTTAACTACTTAGTAGAGAAAAAAGCACTTGACGGAAAACCAGATGGAACCTTCTCACCCTCTGAACAAATTGACCGTGGTTCAGCTGCAAAGTTAATGGCTATGATACTAGGTTTAAAGATTAACAAAGAGGCAAAACCGTCGTTCCAAGATGCCAAAAACCATTGGGCAGCTCCATATATTGCAGCGGTTGAGAAAGCTGGTGTCATTAAAGGGGATGGAAGCGGTAACTTTAACCCTTCTAAACACATTGATCGTGCTTCTATGGCCTCTATGCTTGTTGAAGCTTACAAACTAAACAATAAAATTATTGGTGATTTACCAACGCAGTTTGGTGATTTACAAGGACATTGGGGCGAAAAACTAGCGAATATATTAGTTGCACTAGGAATTTCAAAAGGAACTGGAGATGGCTGGAAACCACGTGATATTGTAACGCGTGCAGAAGCAGCACAATTTATTGCACAAACAGATATGAAAAAAGCAGATACGGCAAAAAGAATGTATATGAATAGATATTTCATTACATATCATCAGCCATCATTATCCTCAGGGATTACAGCAAATCAGCATGCACCGCAAATCATTGTGGTCAAAGAAAAACGTGCAGATGGTTGGTTAAAAATTGTAACGAATAAAGGTGATAAATGGACTCCGTTACAAGAAAAGAGAGAAGCGATTCATAGTACATTTACTACGTATCAAGAAGCATCGCATTCGTCTAGAGTATTGGGCACATATGCTCCGCAAACAGTAACAGTTATTGAAGAAAAGGGTAGTTGGATTCGCATTCGGACAAATGCTGGTTTCCAATGGGTAGATAAAAACCAATTAACCCCTCAAAACAAACAAGACAAACAAAATAAACAAAATAACTTCTTAGAAGGAAAAGCAATTATTATCGATCCAGGTCATGGCGGAATAGATATCGGGCATAAAGGGATTTATATGAATGAAAGCCCAGTTGTATACGACACAGCAGTACGCGTGCAAAAACTATTTGCTCAAAAAACACCGTTTACTGCACTGCTAACACGTGATGCACATTCAAGACCAGGAAAAGATGCAAAAGACTCTCTAGTAAAACGAGTGGAATTTGCTCAAAAAAATAAAGGTGATATCTTTGTAAGTATTCATGCGAATGGTTACAACGGCAGCGCACATGGTACAGAAACTTTCTACTACAAAGCTCCAACGCAAGAAGCAAATCCATATGTAAATGATAGTCGTGTACTGGCTGAAAAAATTCAAAAGCGTCTGATAACGGCTCTTAAAACACGTGACAGAGGTATAAAAACAGAAAATTTATATGTCCTTCGCGCAAATACAATGCCATCTGTATTAACAGAACTTGGCTTTGTAGATAATGAAGCAGACGGAAAAAAATTAGCTTCACCTGAATGGAGACAACGCGCAGCGGAAGCCATCTATGCTGGTATCCTAGATTACTATGCATGGAAAGGCCATAACGTGTCTGCTTATTACTAAGTCAATTCATATATCCAAAGAACGAAAGATAAAGTGATCATTCACGAATAGTAAAATACAGGAAAAGTTGTATTTTCTCATATAAATCTTCAACCATTATAAAAAGAGCAATCCAAAAACATTTCTTTTTGGATTGCTCTTTTCTATACATCATTATGCTGTTTTGTTCGCTGGACTTTTTCTTTCGTGTCCAAGTTGTACAATTAATAGGAATAATGTTGATAGAATACCACCTGCAAGTAGTAAGATAAAGCAACCATCCCAGCCAGAGTGATCAACCATGAATCCGATGATTAAGTTCGCTGTTAAGCTTCCTCCTACATAAGCAAATAGACCGCACATACCAACTGTTGTACCTACTGCAAATTTCGGTACTAATTCCATTGCACTTAGACCAATTAAGAACTGAGGAACATAAATTAAGCAACCGATAATAGAAACAGCAATACTTACAACCAGTATGCTAGTTGCCTGCCAATATACAATCGTTCCAACAACAACACCAGCCATACTAATTACGCATAGCGGCATACGTTTTCCTTTAAATAATTTATCACTTAAAAGACCAACTAGTAAGGAACTTGGAATTGCCATTCCTTCAAAAATAGAATACGCTGCATGGGACTGCGCTTGCGTAAATCCTTTTACAGTCGTTAAGTAAATTGGTACCCAGTTAATAACACCAAAGCGAATTAAGTATACGAATGCATTCGCAATACATAAGTACCAAACAAATTTATTTTTCACAACATATTTCATTAAAATGTCTTTTGGTGACATTTTGTTTGCATTGTCTGCTTTTTCAAGATTTTCATAGTCATTACGATATTCATCAATTGGCGGAAGACCAGCAGATTCTGGTGTATCCTTTGCATTGATCCACATAAGAACTGAAATTACCATTGCAATTATCGCCGGGAAAATAAACACGCCGGCTTGCCAATGACTTTCACCGAAAATACCTACACCGATACCAACAAGTGGTGGTACAAGCATGCCGCCAACGTTATGTGAAATATTCCAAAGCCCTGTTTTCGTACCACGCTCTTTCTTTGAGAACCACTTTGTCATTACGGTACTACAAGGCGGTGCCCCCATCCCTTGGAAAATATTATTGAAAACTAATAATGTTAAAATCAATCCAAATGAAGATGCAAACCCAAAACAAATATTTATAATTGCTGATAAGAATAAACCAACCGCAATAAAACGCTGAGCATACGCTTTATCTGATAAATTCCCCATAAAGAACTTACTTAGTCCATATACAATCGCAACAACGGAACCTAATAAACCAATTTGCGTTGTACTAAAACCGTATTCCTTCATTAAATATGTACTTGATAACGTAAAGTTACTACGAACTAAATAATACGCTGCATATCCAACTGAAATCCCAATTAACACGCGGATGCGTAACAGTCTGTATACTTTATCAATCATATCCGCTGGTAATCGTTCTATCGCTGGTGCTGGTTTTAACCATTTAAACATACCATCTCTTCTCCTTTATCTACTTTTGAGAGAGACGCTGTCTATTCCAAATCTCGATAAGCCCACTATTTGATATATCTTTATTTGTTCTTCTCACAGGCTGACCTTCTATTTCTTTCTGATTCTTCGCAAGCATAGTTGGCACGCCAAACGAAACTTTCTCTAAAATATGCCCCGCTTCTTCCGATAAGCAATAATCAATAAATAAATCCGCTAGAATACCACCTGGTGCATCTCTTAGTTTCGAAATGGCGTTCACAGATAACCCTGTCTGCCCCGGCACTTGACTTACAATCGGAAAGCCCTGTTTTTGAAGCATTCGCTGATCTCCTATAAAGTTAATTCCGATCAAATATTCCCCACTTGCTACATACTCAGCCGGCATATATCCATTAATTGTCACTTTCGCAACTTGATGGGCAAGACTTTTCACATACCCTTTTGCTTCTTCTTCACCAAATGTATCAATAAATGATTGGAACAACGTGTAGGCAGTTCCTGAAATATTGGGATTCGGCATGACCACTTTCTCGGCATATGCAGGGTGTAATAAGTCTTTCCACTCCTTCGGATAAGAAAGTCCTAGCGGCGCAATTTCTTCATTCCACCGCTCCTTATTCACCATAATCGCAAGTTGTTCTACTTCATAGCCATACCAAAAGTCATCTTTATCTTTAACAGCTGTAGAAAGACGACTGGCATGCTGACTTGTAACCGGAATGGATAGCTTTTTTCGCTTCATCGTTTGATGCGCATCTAATGTACCGCCAATAATAATATCCGCCTTCGGACTTTTCGATTCCTCTTCTACTCTTCGTAATATTTCTTCTGTCGAAAGGCGAATAAACTCATACGTACACCCGCGCGGCTTACAAAATGATGATAGAAGCGCTTCACCTACTTCTTCACGAGCCGCTACATACGCAACAAGATGACGATCCTTTAAATTTGGAAGACCATTTTTATGATATTGAATAGAGGTTGTATCTCGAGAGCAACTAGACATCGCTCCTCCCATTACAAGCAAAAAAAGAAAAAAGGCTATCTTTCTCATGAAACATTCTCCTTTACAAGCAAATCAGCTAGGGAGCCTTTCATATACATGACATTCCCATTATTATCACCAAGATACTGCACAACGAAGTACGAAGGGTAGACAGAGATTGTCAATATATCCTCACGATGATTCGCAACGTGCTTTCCTCTGTGATAAGCAGTCACATAAGCAATCGGTTCATTCTGTGATTGCAATAGCTTCTGAATTTCTCCATAATCTGTTATTTGTTTTGCTTGCCGAATCGAATCTAAAATCGGCGTAAGATCCACCGTACGTACCCTTCCGCCTTGCTTTATCACAACTTCCTGCGCCGAGGCAAAGAATTTGTAAATCAACTCCGGCGTATAATAGAGGCTTAGTAAATACGTTTGAAACGCAGAAACCATCGTATTCATGCCCTTCTTGCCGTATACCTCTTCCCCGTACTGGAACAAGTCACCTACTGCAAAAGTACGCTTATGTCCATTCAAGTATGTTACTTCTCCAGTAAATACTTGTTCCTGGACCTTCGCTTCTGTTTGCTCTACTTTCATTCGATCAAAGAACGAAACGATCGCATGTAGACGAACTTCATCCGTTACAACGACTTCTCCCCACTTCTCATGCTTTACTCTTACTTCAGTCGGAAGAGATTCATTCGATTTTTCTAAAACGGCTTCTTTATCATCCACAATTGTAATGCGGTTATATAACTGCTCCTCTAACATATAAAACAATATGAAAGAAGCAATGATACAAAAGACAAAGAAAAGAATTTGAAATGATAGCCTTTTCATTTCTGCCTACCTCCAAGATAAAAAAACGTTGTTTCGAAAATACCGCATAATTGTTTCATAAATGTATCATTCAACCGCTTTCAAGTTTTTTATATCTTCCATATGCCTTGGCAATAAAAATGTCAGCGTCACAACCGTTCCCACTTCCGCGCTACTTTCAATCTGCATGCTTCCGCCTTGCTTATTCATAATCTCCTGGCAAATGGATAAGCCATAGCCATTTCCATAACTAGAAGTAAGCTTTGTCCCTTTTGAAGAGCGATTCCATTCAGCTAGCACTTCTTCATCCATGCCAATTCCGTCATCATACATCCTTACTTTTGCTTCCCGTTCATTCATCGTAACACTCAAACTTACCTTAGAAGCATCACTATACTTAATCGCATTATCAAGCACATTTAAGAAAATCTGCTTTGTCTTATCAAAATCCGCCACAACATGTATTTCCGGTAATTCATGAATCGCCTCCATTTCAAATTGCTGCAGGCGCGGAGTAACAATGGAAATGGCTTCGTCTGCTAACTCCCTTATATTCACAATCGTTGGCGACACTTCAAACGTACTCGTTCCGTATTTTGATGATTGCAAGAGTTCCTCCACAAGCGATAATAATCGATGACTTTCCACCGAAACATAACGGAGACTCTCCTTTATATCTTCCCTTGATTTTAACTTTGGAATTAAATCGACATACCCAATAATCGCTGTAAGGGGTGTTTTTAACTCATGTGTAATTCGGTCTAAGAAATCCTTTTGCTTTTCCTTCTCTTCCTTCAGCTGCGATATATGAAGCTCAATCCCATCCGCCATCGCATTAAAGGACGCAGAAAGCTGCGCAATTTCTACATATTCATTCAGCTCAATCTTACTTTGATAATCGCCATTTGCGAGCCGCTGCGCCATTTGCCGTAACTGATCAATTGGCTTATGAAGTGAATTTGCTAATCGAATCGCAAAGAAAATTCCTCCTGCAACTAAACAAAGCGATGTCATAAGAAACGTCCAGCTCACATTTGTTAAAATCTCCTTCTCATCCTTTAGCTCACTAATAAAGCGAATGGAGCCAATGACATCGTTTCCATAATAAACCGGACTTGAAAATAAAAGGAGCGGCGCTGGTTCATTATCTTCAAACACATACGCTTTCTTTCCTTGTAATGACTTCTCAATATCGACGTTCTTATGAAGCAATGCCCCTTTCTCCGTATCTGCCACAACGTCTCCATTTCTCCCAATCATCTGCACGCGGACATCCATGCGTTTTGCTAAATAAGATGCCACAAGAAGCGAACTTTGTCCGATTTTCTCTACTTCTGCTTCCTTCTCTATATAATTCATCGTATACATTTGCGCTTCTACACTTAGCTTCTCTAAGGAAGCCGCTGCATTACGATACATATTCTTCTCAAGCGCAATATAAATCACGGTATATAAAAGACAAAGAATCGGAATCAACAATCCGACAATGCCAAACACCATATTTCGTTTTAACGACATCTCATCACCTAACAATCCAGCTTATATCCAACACCGTAAATTGTCTTAATATGCTCACCACTTGCCTTAAGTTTCTTTCTAAGGCGCTGCACCATAATATCCACCGCTCTTGTATTCCCGATATACTCAAAGCCCCACACCTTCTCAAGCAATTCTTCTCTCATAAATACGCGCTGCGGATTCGAAACAAACAGCTTACATAAATTAAACTCCCGGTACGTCAGCTGCACTTCCTCTCCATTCACATGCACCTTCCGTTCCTTTGGACAAACGACAATCTCGCCAGCACGAATCACCTCATGACTCTGAGGCACTTCCCTCTTCGTCACGCGCCGCGCCATATTCTTCACTCGAAGAATCAGCTCGGCATAATTAAATGGCTTCGTCACATAATCATCTGCACCAAGCTGAAGCCCAAGCAACTTATCATTCATCTGACTCTTCGCTGTCAGCATCAGCACCGGAATATCGCGATCCCTCTCCCGAAACAAACGAAGCAACTCATATCCATCTATATCCGGAAGCATCACATCTAAAATGAGCACATCCGGCCCATCTTCCCATCTCTCTAGCGCCTCTTTCCCACTAGCTGCCGTCAGTACCTCATATCCTTCGATCTCCAGCTGCATCCGAATCAAATTCCGAATGCTCGATTCATCATCCACCACGAGAATTTTCATCTGTCTCCTCCTTTCATCGCATATTTTAGTATAGCAAATATCGTACAAAAAAAGAGAGGCGATCATCGAACATATTTTGTCGATGATCGCCTCTTTTTCTTATCTAGATATTATTATTTTGCTACAAAATAATCCGTAACATACTGCGCCCAAAGTTCATGTCCCTTCTCAGATGGAAAACCGAAT
The DNA here is from genome assembly GCF_022662635.1 of Bacillus cereus group sp. BfR-BA-01522. Taxonomy (NCBI): domain Bacteria; kingdom Bacillati; phylum Bacillota; class Bacilli; order Caryophanales; family Bacillaceae; genus Bacillus; species Bacillus cereus group sp. BfR-BA-01522. The sequence continues at coordinate 58,991 of NZ_JAKUDY010000005.1, forward strand.
TCTTCCTGCAAGTATGGCATAATTGCTTTCGTTGCTGAACTTGGCCATGCTTCCCAGTGATTAATGTATGTATAACCATTTTGCATCGCAAATTGCTTTAATGCCTCAATCGCTTTCGGATAATTTTTCGCACCGTATACTGGGTTCGGCGGCTGAATCATAATCACAGCGTCTTTCGCACTCGTAGCAAGCGCTTGTACAAACTTTTGTGTATTGGCTACAGAATTTCCATTACCTGTTTTATTATTATCTGTAATAAAAGGTGGTTCAAATAAAATAACATCAGGACTCTCTTTCGCAATCTCTTTATTTCGCTTATTTGCAATTAATTCATCCGTACTTTCATTTTTATACGCTTTTACCGTTACATTCCATAAGCCTTTACCATATGCTTCATCTAAATTCGCTATAAATTTCGTTGTCCAAGCACCGTTTTCAGATGATGATGCTTGATCACCAACAATAACAAGATTGACTGTCTTCTTATCAGCAACTGCTTTCTTTAATTTTTCTTGCACTGCATCTGGTAAATTCTTTGCATAATTTTCATTAAAAGATGCCTTTGTATCTTTTGTACTTTGCTTTCCCTCTTCTATTTTTGTCTCTTGCTCTTTCGATTCAACTTTTGTTACTTTCACTTCACTTGTCTGTTCCGTTGCTTTTGCAATCTTCTTATTCCAGTACAATTTGCCACTTACAATAGAAGCCACAAATAGTACGAAAACGACAAGGACAAGCACTACTTTCTTATTCATCGATTCACCTCGTCTACTAATCTCACACCATATAATAGTAATACAAAACTATGCGAAAATAAACCCAACTCCTACCAAAGAGAGTTGGGTTTATACATTATTGTGTTAACTCAAGATGAGCTTTTAATTTATTTGTTAACTCTTGTTTTGCGTGATCTGTAACATAATAGTACCAAATGCCGTCAGCTGCTTTGTGACCATCTCCTGGGATTTGGATTTCTTCACTATTTTTTAAACAATCTTTATAGTTTTTCTGCATCTCAAACATTTGATCCTGTGTTAAATTCGTCTTCACATTCTTTTGAATTGCATTTAATACATCACCGTAGTTTGTAAGCGAAGAGAAACTTGCTCCTTTTTTAATAACAGCTTGCATCACTTGACGCTGACGCATTTGACGTCCAAAGTCTCCACGTGAATCCGCCTTACGCATACGAGTATATGCTAAAGCCTCATCACCTGTTAAATGAATATTTCCCTTCGCAAAATGATGCTTGTTTTGTGTAAATTCTAAATCATTATTTACATCTACCCCATCAACCGCATCAACAATATCCTTAAATCCTTCCATGTTCACTTCTATATAGTAGTTAATAGGAATATTTAAGAAATTCTCTACTGTCGCAACAGACATGTCTACTCCACCGAATGCATAGGCATGGTTAATCTTATCTTTCTTTCCTTTTCCCACAATCTCTGTGTACGTATCACGAGGGATACTTAGCGTTTTCATAGAGTTCGTTTGTGGATTGAGCGTAATAACCATAAGGGAGTCTGAACGTCCTTTATCAGTTCCACGTTCATCTGCTCCTAGTAATAAAATTGAAACAGGCTTAGACTTACTAATTTTTTCTTCCTGCTTATTATTTTCATCACGTTTTAAAGGTTTATGAACTTCATCTAATGTTTTTGAAACTGAGGAATAAATGTTGTAGGCGTAAATTCCTCCACCTATAATCATGATTCCTATAACTCCTAATATCCATAATACAATTTTCTTTTTCATTCTTTCACCTTTCTTTCTTTAACCAACAATAACTCCCTAATTATACGATATATTTCCCTTTTTATCATTTACCCTCAAGATATTCCTCTCCAGCCACAAATACTACACCAATATGTTCATCTAAAAAATAGACGAATAACATTTTTCGTTATCCGTCTATTTAAATTTATATTATTCCTTCTTTTCTCCAAGAGCAAATGTAATTTCTGCTTCACAGACAATTTCACCATCTACCGTTGCGACAGCTTTTCCTTTTCCAATCGGACCGCGTACGCGTGTCAATTCCACTTCTAAGCGAAGTTGATCACCCGGGCGGACTTGTTTTTTAAAGCGGCAATGATCAATACCTCCAAAGAAGGCTAGGCGTCCGCGATTTTCTTCTTTCTTTAATATCGCAATTGCTCCAACTTGAGCCAACGCTTCCACAATTAATACCCCTGGCATGACTGCATATTCAGGGAAATGCCCATTAAAGAATTCTTCATTTGCAGATACATTTTTAATTCCGACTGCGCGCTTTCCCTCTTCTACTTCTAATACTTGATCAACGAGCAAGAATGGGTAACGGTGCGGAATGATTTCTTTAATTTGTTCTATGTTTAACATGAAAATATCGCTCCTTCTTCCATATTGGTCTTACCACTAGGATATATGTTATTATCCCATTTTGCCAGTGGTTTGTCATTATAAAAAAAGAAACGCTATAGATTTCAAAAAAAATGCACACACCCTTTTCTCAATAACAAGCTTCATATTATAAAATAATTGCAGCTAACACGGAGGTAGAAAGGAGCGTGTGCCCAAGTTAGGGAAAGGCAATATATGTATTCATACATTATTTGCCTTAAGTGTCGTATTTGGCATCATTATATTACATATAATTTCAAATGAGAAAACATTAAATTTAACCATATATATGAATATATTGTATATTTTCGTTCATTTTCTCTATTTTCCTTCCATTTTCTTAAAAAATTAAATTTCAAAAATACAAAAAAGAACTGAGGCTATTTCCTCAGTTCTTTTTCGACTTATTTCAACGCACGCTTCGGCAATTTATCAATATTTTCTAGCATAATACCTGTACCAACAGCTACGCAATGCATTGGGTTTTCAGCGATTAATACTGGCACCTTTAATTCTTCAGCAAGAAGCATGTCAATGCCGTGTAATAATGCTCCGCCACCTGTTAAGATTACACCGCGGTCAATGATGTCTGCAGATAATTCTGGTGGAGTACGCTCTAATACACCTTTTGCTGCTTGTACAATGATTGCTGCGTTTTCTTTTAATGCTTCTGTAATTTCTTCTGAACATACTGTAATTGTACGTGGTAAGCCTGTTACCATATCGCGTCCACGAATTTCAAGCTCTTCACTACGTGCACCAGGGAATACTGTACCGACTTTGATCTTAATATCTTCTGATGTACGTTCCCCGATTAATAGTTTATACTTACGTTTAATATAGTTTAGAATCTCCATATCAAACTTGTCACCAGCCATTTTGATAGAGGAAGAGGTAACAATATCACCCATTGAAAGTACGGCAATATCTGTTGTACCTCCACCAATATCAACAACCATGTTTCCGCTTGGCTGGAAGATTTCCATACCAGCACCGACAGCAGCTACTTTTGGTTCTTCTTCTAAAAAGACTGTTTTTCCACCTGAACGTTCAGCAGCTTCACGAATTGCTTTTTGTTCTACAGATGTGATATTTGTTGGACAACAAATTAAAATACGAGGTTTTGAAAAGAAGCTCTTTACATCCAGTTTGTTAATAAAATGTTTTAACATTGCTTCTGTAATGTCAAAATCTGCAATTACACCATCTTTCAGCGGACGAATCGCTACAATATTACCAGGTGTACGTCCTACCATACTTCTTGCTTCTTCACCCACCGCTAATACTTTGCCAGTATTACGATCAATTGCCACAACTGATGGTTCATTTAATACAATACCTTTACCTTTTACATGAATTAATACGTTAGCCGTTCCTAGATCAATTCCGATATCTCTCGCAAACATTCCTATGTTTTCCTCCTCAATATTCAAAGTCAGGTTGCACCCGAATTCTTTTACACCTAATTTCTGATTTTATCATAAATTTAACAGAAACGTAATATTCGCAAAAAGAATTCTTCTTAAAATTACGAAGAAATGCATAAGGAATGTTTGCTTTCTAGTCTTTTATTGCTGCACGGTTCTTTCTGTATCTTCTTTTCTATATTTCTGTTTTGTTGCTTCCCCTCCACGCAAATGACGAATTGACTTATGATAATCAAGAATTTCCTTTACTTCATTTGCAAGCTCTGGATTAATTTCTGGCAGACGCTCTGTTAAATCTTTATGGACTGTACTTTTTGATACCCCAAATTCCTTTGCGATTACACGCACTGTCTTTCTTGTCTCCACGATATACTTACCAATCTTGATAGTTCTCTCTTTGATGTAATCGTGCACACCACTCGCCTCCCTAAATTGGATGTGAGAAGCGTGAAATGAGACTCGCTGCATACGACTAAGAAGTAAATTCGAGTGCTGTTTGTAAGCGTTAAATATTCTAGGATTTATACTGAAATGCCTCACGATTTCTCACCTCAAACACTCTCTTTGCTTTGGTTTATATCATTGTATTGCCCGCCTTACTGATATATGCTACATGTTCGCTATTTTTGCGGACTAAGTGAAGAAAAATTACAAATTTGTGTGAGAAATACGTTAACAATGACAATTTTCTCGGTCAAAAAAATGACACTCCTAAAAAAAGAGCGTCATTCTTCATGATCATATTCTTCTTCTAATAATTGATGGTGGGGAACTTCCTTCTTGCTAGTAATGTAATAATATAAAGTAAATAAAACGAACAATAAAATCATGACACTTGTCAGAACAAATACAAATGACAGAGTAATCCCCTCCTTTTAGACATATATATTCGAGAATACCGTTATTTTTCCTTGTTCTTGCCATTCTTTCCTTGCAATTGATTACTTGTATATAAAAATAAAAAAATCAATCCTCGAAAGTCGGATTGATTTTTTATTGTATTATTGTTGTGTAGAAGAATTGCTAGATGATTGTGTAGAATCATTTGTTGATTTTTCTTCTTTTTGCTGCTTGTCTTCCAGATTGCTATTTGTAGATTTATCCTCTTTTTGCCCTTTCTCTTCAGGCTGACTATTTGTGGACTTATTTTCCGTTTTACCTTTTTCTTCAGACGTGCCGCTTGTAGACTTATCTTTGCTTTGCTGTTTATCCTCAGTTTTATTTGCAGCACCGCTTGTTGCTTTCGTTTCGCCTACTTCTACTTTAATGTCCGCTACAGATTTATTTAAGTAGCTCTCTGGGTTAACAGCCACACTATTTTTACGTACTTCAAAGTGAACATGAGAACCTGCTTCTTTATTCATCGCACTTAGGCCGGATTTTCCTAATACTTCACCTTGTGCAACCTTTGCACCTTTTTCTACTTTTACACTACCTAAGCTTTGATAATATGTTGTAACACCATTTCCATTATCCACTGTTACAACATAACCAAGTAATGAGTCTTTTTCTGCTTTTGTTACTGTGCCGCTTAAAGCTGCGGTCACATCGAACTCTTTCCCATTCTTGGCAGCAATATCAATTCCTTTGTTTGGAGAATATGTGTTGTTATAAAAGACTAGTGCTTGTTCTTGCTCTTTCTCCGATGCTCCATCCTCATAAAACTTCTTCTGTACTACTACTTCTGCATTTGCTGCAGCTGGCATTTTCACAACTTCAGAAGACTTCGTTACTGGAATTCCTGGATCTTCTGCTTGATTATACGGCGTTGCTCCCTCATGATTTGGCGCTTTCTTTGGATTTGCTGCCTGAAACCATAGAGCAACTGACAAAATGACTGCCGCACAAGCAATGTATATTGCCGGAAATACCCAGCGTTTTTGAAATAAATGAACTACTTTTCGCGACTTTTTACTATTCCTTCCTCGCATTCTATCATCACCTCAGCAATCATTTTGAACAAGATTCCTTCATCCTATACAACCTATAACAAATTATTTTTCGACAAAACCTGTAAAAATATGTATAGCACTTGCGAAATTTCCGGGGAAATGATGAAAAAAGAAAAAACTGAGCAGTTTGGCTCAGTTTTTAGTCTAATTGTTTCTTTTTATAAATAACAAGAACAGCGATGACAGTTATCATGAGCCAAATCGCAATATTGCATACGTTGAATTGAATGGCTGAGAAACCTTTTCCCTTTACTACACTTACAATGGCTTCAAAAATATGCGTCGTCGGTAAATACGCTGTGATCTTTTTTAAGATTTCGTTCTTAATCATTTCATTTAAAAACGGCGCCACAAACAAAAACATCGAAATAGGTGTTACTATTACAGACACTTGTACTAAATTTTTCGATAGTAAACCAATGAGAAATCCAAACACCATAAATAATAACGTTCCGATTATAAAAATCATTAACAGTAAGAAAATACTGCCTTGCAAAGCATTTAATAATACTAAGCTAATAATGTTTAACAAGATGCTAAAAATGACGATAGGTAATGATTTACCAGCAATGATTTCAAGGGGAGATGCAGGCGAGAGCATGAGCACGCGCAATGTATGTTTTTCTTTTTCTTCAGCAATTAAAGTAGCTTGCGCAATTGTTGTAACCATGCTCATAACCATAACAACAACAATTCCGCCCATAAATTCCTTTCCGTCCCCCAGTTGTTTATAGAAAAGCGCTAATCCTAGCGGCATAAGGGCCATCAGTAAAAATTGTGCATTATTCTTTAAATCCTGCATCTCTTTACGTAAAATAGCTGAAAATCGTTTACTTGAAAAAGTCATGCTAAATCCCTCCCAGTTACTTCAATAAAAATCTCTCCTAAAGTTGGTTCATAGGAATGAATTGATAGTAGTTCCCCATTTTTCATCCATTCCGAAATACGTTTTGCACCTAGTTCATCTTTTTGTACCGTTTCTTTTTTCTTATCTTTTAATACAACTTCAATTTTGTCTTTCGCATATTGTAAGCGAAGATTTTTTGGCGTATCAAGCGCTACAATCTCCCCGCCGCATAAGAAGGCAATGCGGTCACAAAGCGTTTCTGCTTCATCCATGTTGTGCGTTGTTAAGAAAATAGTTGTCCCCTCTTTATTTAAATCTTTTAAGATATGATGAATGTTTTGGACGTTTACGGGATCAAGTGCTGATGTTGGTTCATCTAAGAAGAGAATGTCTGGTTTATGCAGAATGGCTCTCGCTAATGTGACACGCTGCTTCATCCCTTTCGATAACTTCTTCACTTGTGTTTTTTTATCTTCTATTAAGTTCACTTGCGTGAGTACTTCATCAATTCGTTCCATTTTACAATCGTATAAGTCACAAAATAATAATAAATTATCATAAATGCTAAGCCTTTCATATAGGCCGCTATTATCTGTTAAAATACCCATTCGCTTATAGTCAATGCTACTTAGCTCTGTAATATCCGCCCCTAATACTCTCACTGTTCCAACACTATGGAGTAACTGAGAGGTTAAAATTTTCACTGTCGTTGTTTTCCCTGATCCACTCGGTCCAAGGAAACCGAAAATTTCTCCTTGTTTTACCTCAATATTGACATTTCGAAGTGCTGTTTTTTTATCAAAGGTTTTCATTACATCTTTCATTTCAATTGCCAATGTCATTTCGTCATCCCCTTCGTTTTCTTTTCTAGATTATTTCGCTTCGGCAGGCTCGTTTGCCACCTCAGCTTGCTAGGTTCGCTGCTTCTGACCTAATCATATGAAAAACAAAAGGTTTACGCAGTAAAATACCGGTAAAAGGAGTATTTTTACCGGTGAATGCATCCTATTTCAGCTCTACTAGAGCATCATTTATAGTCCAATGACATCTTTCAATTCATCCATTCTTCCTTTTGAAAGCGGAATGGAACTTTTGCGATCATCATCTAAAATTAAACTGAAACTATTTCGCGTCCAAGTGATGACTTCTCTTACACGTTGTAAGTTCACAAGGTACGATCGGTGACATCGAAAGAAACCGAATCCTTTTAATCTATTTTCTAACTCACTTAATGTTAATGTACATATAAAATCTTCTTCATGAACATGAATATGAGTTGTACCACTTTGCGTTTCAATAAAATGAATCTCCATCGGATCCAACAAAATAATTTTGTCGTTCACTTTTGCCGGAATTCTTTCCAATTTCATTTGCGGAATCATTTGAACCCCTTTTTCTTCCTCTTTCTCTTCTACTTCTTCCTGTTCAAATTCAATCTTTTTTACACCTTCTTGATTTAATATGTATACATCCTCCGTTAAGGAGAGTGCATCAGATAAAAAGGACGATGTAATAAAAATGGCTTTTCCGTTCTCTTTCATCTTCATAATTGCCTTGCGAATGATAATTGTACTTTCAATATCTACATTTTGCTCTGGTTCTTCTAAAATAATTAAATCCGGATTATGAACCATCACTCTCCCAATATGAAGGCGACGCTTTTCAGAAAATGATAGCTTCTCTATCTTTGTATCCAACTTATCGAGCAATCCAACACATTTCACAATTTCTTCCATGTCAATATTTGAGTCATACAATCCAGACAAAAAGGAAAGATATTCTTTCACTTTCAAACGGTTATATGCTTCATCTTTTAAAAAACAAAATCCAATGCGGGAATATACACTTTTGCGAATTGGCTCTTCTTCAAATAATACCGTTCCGGAAGAAGCATCTTCTTCCCCAATGATAATGCGGTGCAATACTTTAGCAGTATGATTATTACATTGCAGTACAACGCATTGTCCTTTTTCAACGCTCATATCTATAACCGGCAACTGATTTGTCTTCCCTAGTTGTTTTAGCTCGAGTAACGCCATCTTTTCTCCTCCAGATGAGTTTTTTATCTTATTATATCAAACAATACACGGAAAATTATGATATTTTCTCATTACAAAAAGGAGCTCATGTAGATGAACTCCTTTTTGTTTCAAATCATCGATCTATTGTTAAACGAGCAACACTTACGTATCATGAATCCCTTGTCACTTAATTTTTCGCCATTAACTTGCCTTCATAGTCATTTAACGTTTTAATTTCGATTCCTTTATAATAATGTGCAACAATCTCTGTATACTCTTTTCCCTCTTTTGCCATTCCATTCGCACCATATTGACTCATACCAACACCATGTCCGTATCCTTTCGTTGTAACGACAATATGATTCCCCTGTTGTTTCCATGTAAAATCAGAGGAGCGTAAGCCAAGCTTTGTTCGCACTTCTTTCCCTGTTAATACTTTCCCTTGAAACTCGACACCTTTTACACGTTTTCCTTCTGTGCGCTCTTGAATATTACCGACTTTTCCGTTTTCCAGTATCTTTACCCCAAGGCGCTTTTGAAAGTCAGCTACAGTAAATGTTTGTTCACTCGTAAATTTCGGCGAAGCTTGATCCCATGGACTGTCCACACTCTTTAAGTACGGGTAATCATTTCCCCAATAATCCGCAGCATTTTCCGTGCGTCCATTACTCGTTGAAAAGAAAGAAGCTGTAATCGGGCTACCTTCATACGTTAAAACTTGTCCGGCCGTTTTCGATACAGCTTCTTCAACCTTTTTCAAATTCTTCTCATAGTCCTTACCCCATATCTTCTTTAATTCTTCTTTACTTTTGTATACTTGATCATTCACCGTGTCTGTTACATCTGCATTCTGTTTCTTCGCACCGCTTAACATACGCTGTACGATAAATGTTCTAGCTGCTAGTGCCTGTGCTTTTAATGCCTCTAACTCGAAGCTTGCATTCATTTCAGATGCTACAACGCCCGTAACATATTCTTCTAGTGGTAACTGCTCGACACTTTTTTTGGCATCGCGATATACTGACACTTGAACAGCAGTATTTACCTTCTGAGGAGCTGGTACATTTTGAACGACTGGAGGATTTTTAGACGGCTGACTTACTTTCGTTTTTGCGTATGGAATGACAAGTATGGCTGGCACAATAATAACAAGCGTTATTAAGAGCGCCATTGTAATGAAAAGTGGCTTTGAAATTTTCATCTTTTTCCCCCGCTATAAAATTAGATTCATTTTATTTCTATGGGGAATAGGAGATTTTTAGAACAAGTCTTACTTTCCATTTTACTTATTAAATTTTCTAAATTTTTAAGTAAGACATGCATAAGTCATGGGATAATTGACTATAACAGTAATAGAACAAAAAATAGCCCCCAGTCATGAGACATAGGGACTATTATCATTATGCATGAAGATCAGAAACTTCTTGTTCTTTCACTTCTTCCATGTGTTCATTGATACGTTCAATCGTTGCACCTAATGCAGCTAGTTTCTTATGGAAGTTTACATATCCACGATCTAGATGCTTTAGTTCGGTTACACGAGTGTGACCTTCTGCTACTAAACCAGCTAGAATTAACGCAGCTGCTGCACGTAAGTCAGTTGCTGCTACTTCTGCACCTTGTAAATTATTCGGTCCGTTCATAATAACAGAGCGACCTTCAATTTTAATATCCGCGTTCATACGACGGAATTCCTCAACATGCATGAAGCGGTTCTCAAATACCGTCTCAGTAATCATACTTGTTCCGTCAGCTTGTAATAATAATGCCATCATTTGTGATTGCATATCTGTTGGGAATCCTGGGTGAGGCATTGTTTTAATGTCAACGGCTTTTAATTTGTCTGGACCGATAACACGTAACCCTTCATTTTCCTCAATCACTTTTACACCCATTTCTTCCATTTTCGCCGTAACAGAGCGTAGATGTTCTGGTACTGCATTTTCAATTAAGATGTTACCACCTGTAATTGCTGCTGCAACCATAAATGTTCCCGCTTCAATACGGTCAGGAATAATAGAGTGGTGCGTACCATATAATTTATCAACGCCTTCAATGCGAATTGTTCCCGTTCCAGCTCCGCGTACTTTAGCACCCATTGCATTTAAGAAGTTCGCTAAGTCGACAATTTCCGGTTCTTTCGCAGCGTTTTCAATAATTGTTGTCCCTTTTGCTAATGCAGCAGCAGACATAATATTTTCTGTTGCACCTACGCTTGGGAAGTCTAAGTAAATTTTTGCACCTTTTAGTTCTCCCTCTACGTATGCCTCAACGAATCCATTACCAACTTTTACTTTTGCTCCCATTGCTTCGAAGCCTTTTAAATGTTGGTCAATTGGACGTGAACCGATTGCACATCCACCAGGAAGAGCAATGCGAGCGCGACCGTTACGTGCTAATAATGGCCCCATTACTTGGACAGATGCACGCATTTTACGTACATATTCAAACGGCGCTTCAATTTTTAACTCTTTTGAAGCATCGATTGTTACTTGGTTATTTTCAAATACGACTTCAGCATTTAAATGACGTAATACCTCATTGATTGTGTATACATCAGACAATACTGGTACTTCAGATAGTACATTCTTTCCATCACTCGCTAATAGGGCTGCAGCGATTATAGGTAATACAGCATTTTTCGCGCCCTCAACACGCACTGTGCCGTTCAACCGCTTTCCGCCACGGACGATGATTTTTTCCAATTTATTCCCCTCCGTGTCCTTTTTTCAATATCTATTCATTCAATACTCAGAAGTTATGATCGGTGTGCCAACCACAATTGTATCTTTGTTGTCTGTAGAACGTATTGCTATTTGCACATTTATTTTCTCTTTATTTGTTGAAAGAGCGTCATTCCACTTTTTATTATATGCGGAGATTGACACAAATGCTCTTTCTTCTATTTTTTCGATCGCTCTTGCTGAAAGATCTTTCAAAACCTGATTGGTTTTATTTTGCAAAACACCTTCAATCTTATCATTCAGTACACCCTTAACACAAGTGTAAATTATAGGTTTTGTACTAAAAATTGTATCCATTTTTCGAATGTTTTTTGGATCCCATTTTTCCCCGCTTACTTCAAAGATAATGAAAGTGTTTTCTTTAGTATTTTTCTTACTCCAAGTGACTACTATTCGTTCTTCATAAGAAGAAAATTTTTTATGTGCCGTTGCTTTATATCCATCGTGAGATTGTTCCAATTCCCACTTCCGAACATTTGCTTTTTCCTTTACATCGTTTAACAATTTTTGAAACGTATGTATGTTAGAAATTGTTTTCGTCTCCCGCGCTAACCATGACCATCGCTCCACTTTTGCTCCATTCTTTTCAAGAGCGGCAATCATACTTTCCATTTTCTCTTCATCGTTTATCGGTTTAACCCCTTTATATCCGACTAAGAATACAACCATGATTCCGACAACGATAAGAATCGTTTTTAAACTCTTCAAGTTTCATCCCCTCCTATCTCCATTCTTAACGGAGATAGAAGGTTCTATACCCTTACTTTACCAAATACGTTAAACTCTTCGAATACCCTAAATAATCAAGAAAGAAGTTACTTACAGACGTACCAATTGCAATTGTAACAAGAATAAGTAAGATTCTTATTTGCAGTACTTTTCCAGATTTCATTAGGCGTTCGATATGAATTCCTTGCAAAGCCCACCATGTAATGGTAATAAACAATAAATGCGACACCATTGCAATCAGTGCTTGTTGCCCTAAAAGTTGCGCCAAAAAAATCGACCCCTTTTTGACCGGCTTTCATAATTAAGATGTGCATTGCACTCCTAACGCTAGAAGCCATTATACTTTTTCTCGTATATATAGGCGCCATAGCCTTCAAAAAACGAGAAATCATGTTTCTACGTGCGCGTTTGCATGCAAATAAAAAGCGTAGAGGAATCGCTCTACACTTTTTTTATTTCACTATTGTACCATGTTCCCTGTAAAGAAGAAATCCTTCATAAGCGGAAAATAGTCATGAAAGAAATTGTAGCCAATCGCTGGTAAAACTCCGAGCACGACAGTTGCGAATGCGCAGAAGCAAACGACAGCTTTTACACTTATCGGAATGTGCACTCTGTCCCCTTCATTTCCTTTCCGAAAAAATATCTGCTGTAAAATTCGGAAATAATATATATAGGAAATAACCGTTGTTCCCATCATTACAGATGCAAGTACGTAATAAGGCGACTCTATTACAAATGCCCCTAAGAAAATATTTACTTTCCCAATAAAACCAGCTGTTCCTGGAATACCCGCTAAAGATAAAATGAAAATTGTCATCATCATCGCTAGAAATGGTGAACGTTTGTATAAACCAGAGAAAATGTTTATATTTTCATTCTCACTTTGTAAAATTAATGTGTGAATAATCGCAAATGCTCCGGCATTCATCAAGAAATAGGCAAGCATATAAAACCACATACTGTCCATTGTAAAAGGAGATAGCGCCGCTAGCGGAACGAGTAAATAACCAGCATGAGCAATTCCAGAGTAAGCAAATAATCTCTTTATATTATGTTGCTTTAATGCAATCACATTACCAATAATCATCGTAACCCCTGCTAAAATAGCAATATAGACACTCATATAATGAAACAGTGTTTCTTCCTTCCCTTGGATTGTGACGCTTGCAAATGTCATCAAGAATAGCCGCACAATCATAATGAATCCAGCAATTTTAGAAACTGTTCCGAGAAACGCTGTTACTGGTGTCGGTGCCCCTTCGTATACATCCGGCGCCCACATATGAAATGGTGCCGTTGCAATTTTAAATGATAATCCGACGAACATTAATAAGAAGGCAAGTGCTAATAAGAGTTGAATACTACCTGCCACACCTCCAGCAAGAACACGCTGCATTTCCACTATATTTGTTGATCCTGTCATACCATATACATAACTCATTCCAAACAACGTAATAGCTGATGCAATTCCTCCATTAATCACATATTTCATCGCAGCCTCATTTGAAGCACGCCTTTTCTTTCGAATTCCTACTAAAATATACGATGAAAGAGAAAGCAGCTCTAAACTGATAAAGAGTGTAATAAAATCGATGCTAGATGCCATAAACATCGCACCAAGTATCGCCATGAGAAATAAGTAGTAATATTCTCCTTTATATGGAATCGGCTCTTTTTTATCGTCGCTTATCGCGATACATAAAACGAGGAGCGCTCCCACTAAGAGTAATGTTTTAAATCCTTTCGAAAAGCCATCTAATACGAAGGAACCGTCCAAAATGGCTCCTGCTGGTTCATCATAGAGCATAATGAGCGCAAAAAATGAGAAACCCGCGGTAAGAATGGCTCCAAATGATACGTACTTTTGATTTACCTTAAAAAACAAATCAAGAAGCGAGAGAAGAATGGCTCCGCCAAGAAGAATAAACTCCGGAACCATAAGATGCCACGGTAACCGAAACAATACCTCCATATCCATCCTATCTCACCCCCAATGTTTTTAGTGTATCTTGAAGTGGTTCTCCTAATAAATCCGGCAACACACCGATTGTTATGATACATGCAAGTAGCAAAAGAACCGGAATGTACTCCCAACCACGCATATCTGGCTTTCCTTCTAATTCCCGCTTCCCAAACGTTACTTGTAAAGTTGCTCTTAAAACATATGCAGCTGTTAATATAATGCCAAGCACTCCAACTGCGGCTACAATTGGCTTCTCTTGGAATAGACCGAGAAAAGCAAGAAATTCGCTTACAAATCCAGACATTCCCGGCAATCCAAGCGAAGCCATGCTTCCTGCCAATAAACATGCACTAAGTATTGGAACTTGTTTTGCAAGGCCTCCAAGCTTCGTAATGTGAGACGTACCAAATCGTTCTTCAATTACGCCAAGTAGGAAAAAGAGTAGCGCGGCAATTAAACCGTGCGACACGACTTGAAAGAGCGCCCCTTGTACACCTGCTGCATTCAGTGCTGCAAGTCCAATTAGCACAATTCCCATATGCGAAATACTAGAATAGGCCAGCACCTTTCGGAAGTCGGTTTGAATGAAAGCAAGGAAAGCACCGTATAAAAAATTTACTACACCTAAAATAGCCAAGATGGTAGCAAAGCTTTGAAATTGCTCCGGGAATAATCCTTTTCCAAAACGAATCATACCGTACGCCCCAATTTTTAGTAGCACACCCGCATGTATCATCACAACTGCCGGATGTGCTTCTACATGTACATTCACCATCCATCGGTGTAGCGGAAACAACGGTAACTTAATACTAAACGCAAGCATCAATGCGATAAATATGCTGAGCTGGAGCGAATGAGACATCCCATTAAAAAATGATGAATCCGTCCCTGCCAAAATCGTCTTCAACTCTTCAAAATTTGTTGTGCCCGTTTTAGCAAACAAAATGGAGAAAATAATAAGTAAAATCGCTGAACCAATTCCGTTATATATTAAATAGCTATACGCTGCCTGTTCGCTCGACAACTTCCCCCATTTTCCAATTAGCAAAAACATCGGCGGTAATGTAATCTCGAAGAAAATAAAGAATAAAAATAAGTTTTCTGCCGCGAAAACGCCAAGCACTCCAATTTCAAGCGTTAATAACAGCATATAAAAAGCCTTCACCTGATGCTGAATGGAAAAAGCCGTCAGCGCCGCAAGCATGACTAAAAGTGAAGCTAACATCATCATTACTAGGGAAAAACCATCCATTCCAAGTTCATAGTCAATGATAAATAAGCTTTTGTCTAATTCAGGAAAGTTGCCAAATTGAATCCATTTTACCCTTTCTGAAAAAATGGCTAAATTCTTCCCAGAAGCATATGCGCACGCTAAAAGAATCGCTGTTCCAAGCGGAAGCATCGTGCCAAACAAGCCAATCCCGCGCACCGCACGTACCTTTGTTTTTGGTGTAAATAGAAGTAAGAAGATACTAAGAAGTGGGGAGAAAATGAAGAAAGATAATAAGAAAGCACTCATTGCCAATCCCCCCCTGTATATAACAAAATGACAACCAATACTGCCAAAGAAATAGCAGTCACCGTTCCGTACACTTGTACATTACCGTTTTGAAGTTTGGATCCCCCGTAACTCCCCCCTTTAACGAGGCTCTGGATGAGCTTTGCAATTCCCTCCACAATACATACTTCAAAAAGGTGAAGTGTATAAGCAATCCCTTTTACAATCGGCAACACCGTCACATGATATATTTCATCTATATAATATTTTTTTATAAGTAGATGAGATAGAATTGTTCCTTCTCCCCCAGCCCAATCTCTAGAAAGAGAGCGCTTGTTATACATCAAATAGGCAAGGAGAATTCCTCCAAAAGAGACGAGCGTTGCTATGACCATAATCCAAGCTGGCCCGTGTCCTTGTGCTACTTGAAATGAAACATCCTTTATGAGCCAATCTCCAAGAAATGTTCCGAACCAAGGTGTATGAATGTATCCTATTGCAACAGCGAATACTCCAAGAGCAGTCATCGGCAATGTCATAATCCGCGGAGACTCACGTACTTCCCTCTTCGCTCTCTCTTCTCCGGTAAAGACAAGAAAGTATAAACGAAACATATAAAAGGACGTTAAGAACGTTGCTAAAATGGCGAGGACAAATAAAACATAATTGCCGTGCATCCACGTTGCCATTAAAATTTCGTCTTTACTAAAAAAGCCTGAAAAAAACGGAACGCCACTAATTGCAAATGTACCGACTAAAAAGAGTAGTCCTGTAACTTTCATCTTCTTTTGTAAGCCGCCCATCTCATGAATGTTTTGTGTATGCACCGCATGAATGACACTTCCAGCCGCTAAGAACAGAAGTGCCTTAAAAAAGGCGTGTGTCGTTAAATGAAAGATACTAGCGACATATCCCGCTGAACCAAGTGCAAGCATCATATAACCGAGCTGACTTACTGTAGAATACGCTAGAATGCGTTTTATATCTGTTTGTACAAGAGCAATGGACGCTGCAAAAATCGCCGTAAATCCTCCCACAATTGCTACGGTCTGCATAGCTACAGGGCTGGCTACGAAAAGCGGAAACATCGCCGCAACTAAATAGACGCCGGCCGCGACCATCGTCGCCGCATGAATAAGTGCTGAAACTGGCGTAGGCCCTTCCATTGCATCCGGTAGCCACGTATGCAATGGAAATTGTCCCGATTTCCCCACGGCACCAATAAATATGAAAAGCGCTGTAAGTGTAATGATAGAAGGAGAGATAGCCTCCGTTTGTACTGCTTTAAAAATAACATCATAATCAAAACTGCCCGCTTGCCAAAAAAGAAGAATCATCCCGATAAATAAGCAGGCATCGCCAATGCGCGTCATAATAAAAGCTTTTTGGGCAGCTGCTTTTGCCTCTTCTTTAAAAAAGTAAAATCCAATTAATAAAAAGGAACCGAGACCAACAAGCTCCCAAAACACGTAAAGTTGCAATAGATTTGTTGAAATTACAAGCCCAAGCATCGCAAATGTAAATAATCCAAGATACGCATAAAAGACTGACAAACGTTCGTCGCCTTGCATATATCCTTTTGCATACACATGTACAAGAAAACTGACAGTAGTCACAATAAAGAGCATTAACGCATTCAATGCATTCACCTCAAATCCAAATGAAATGTCCACACTCCCAGCCTTTAGCCATAACCAAGTGTGCTTGACATTCTCTGAGGAAAAGCGTTCTAACAAGACGATTACCGCACCCACTAGCGAAAGAAATGCGAAAAGGCTGCCAAGGAGGCTGCTAATTCCTTTTAATTTCCTCCCAAATAAAATGAGTAACATAAACGAAGCAAGCGGGAAAAGCGGTATGAGCCATGCATAATCGATCATCGTTTCCTTCCCCCTTTTCAGTTAGAATTAACCTTTCAACTTATCCATCTCATCGATATTAACAGTTGTACGATTGCGATATAGTGCAATCAAAATTGCGAGTCCAACCGCTGCTTCTGCCGCCGCAACAGACATCGTAAATAAAGAAAAGATTTGCCCTGTTAAGTTCGGAAAAAAACCAAGCTTACTAAAGGCAACTAAGTTTAAATTTGCGGCATTTAACATCAGTTCTATACAGACTAAAACAATCACCGTATTTCGTTTTGTTAAAGCCCCAAATAAACCGATGCAAAATAAAATAATTGCTAAAGTTAAATAGGCCGAAGCGGGGACACTATTCATGAGAATCCCCCTTTTCTTCATCCTTCTTAGCAAGAACAATCGCCCCAACAAGTGCGACAAGTAAGATCACTGATGTTAATTCAAATGGAATTACATATTTCGAATACAAAAGGGTACCAATTTGAAGTGTGTTTTGTTCATGAAGAGGTAAAATATCCTGTGTATTTTGGTTTGCAAAGTCGATGTTATGAACCGCAAAGTACATCACTGTTCCAAATAACATAACTGCGAGGAAAACAATTATTTTGCGAAGACTAAACCTTGACTCATTCTCCGCATCATGCTGCGTTAACATAATGCCAAAGATCATAATAATTGTAATGGCTCCGGAGTAGATTAAAATTTGTGCTACCCCTATAAACTCAGCCGCTAGAAGGAAATATAAACCTGCAATGCTGAGAAATGTAAAAACAAGGGCAAGCATCATATGCATTACTTTCGTTACATTCAGCATAAACACTCCGCCCATAACCGCAGTGAAAGATAATATAAAAAATGCAATCAACTCACCGGTCATGCTTTATTCTCCTTTCTAACGTTTTCATCATTTTCATCTAACCATTGCAAGTTTTTAAATAAATCATCACGTGTATACTCCGCTAGTTCAAAGTTATTTGTCATAACAATAGCCTCTGTCGGACACACTTCCGTACATAAATCACATAGAATACAAATTTCAAAATTAATATCATACGTATCAATGATTTTCCCTTTTTTCGTAGGATCTGGATGCTTTTTTCCGGTTAACTGAATACAATTGGTCGGACAAATATTGGCACATTGATTACAAACAATACACTTTTCCGGATAGAATTTTTGAATGCCGCGAAACCGATCTGGCAGTGGCAATGGTTGATTTGGATAATCGTATGTCACCTTTTTCTTGCTCAAATTACTTAGCGTATATTTCAACCCTTTCAATAACCCTTTCATCTCTTGCTGGCACCTCCTCACAGATTAGAAGAACAACTCCTTAATCAATGCCGTTAAAAAGATATTAGCCAATGCAATCGGTAATAGTACCTTCCAGCCAAACTCCATTAACTGATCCCCCCGCATACGAGGGAATGTAACACGGAACCAAATGAATAAAAAGACAACCGCACTAAATTTGAGTGCAAACCATACAGCGCCTGGAATAAAGTCAAGAAAGAGTACCGGGTTCCAGCCACCTAGGAAGAGTACTGTCATTAAAGAAGCCATTCCAAAGAGATACACATACTCAGCAAGCATAAAGAAGGCCCAGCGAAATCCAGAGTATTCCGTATGATAACCAGAAACAAGTTCAGATTCTGCCTCAGGTAAATCGAATGGTGTCCGATTTAATTCGGCAACCGCCGCAATTAGGAAAATAATAAAGCCGATTGGCTGCGCAAAGATGTACCAAACTTTTTCCTGCGATGCGACGATTTCGTTTAAATTTAGGCTACCCGTCAATAAGACAATGCCGATTACACTCATAACGAGAGGAATTTCGTAGGAAATCATCTGCGCCGCTGCTCGCATCCCGCCGAGCAAAGAATATTTATTATTCGATGCCCAGCCGCCGGTCAAAACGCCAATCGTTGTAATTCCTGAAATAGCAATATAATAAAGAAGGCCAACACCGATATCAGCAAACTGAAATTGAGATGTAAACGGAATAACAGCCAATACCATAAAGGCTGGTGCAAAAGCGATGATCGGTGCCAATATAAATAACGGTTTATCGGCCGCTTTCGGAATACTATCTTCTTTTAAGAGAAGCTTTAGCACATCCGCTACCGTTTGTAATAATCCGAAACGCCCCCCGACTTGGTTTGGGCCGACCCGCCCTTGCATAAATCCCATTACCTTTCGTTCTGCTAAAATCCCGTATGTAACAAAGCCGAGGACTGCAAATAATAGAAGCACAGCTAACCCAAAGAAAATAAAAAAATTCGACCAACTTGCAGATGACTCTAGCAGCCTTTCAACCATTAGCCATCAACCTCCCCAAGCACAATATCAACACCGCCTAAAATCGTAATTAAATTGGCGATATTTTCTCCTTTCAAAAGCTTCGGTAAGATTTGCAGATTGTAAAAAGATGGCCTGCGAAACTTTAAACGATACGGCTCTTTCTTTCCTTCGCTCGCAATATAACAGCCAATTTCTCCGCGCGGCGATTCAATGCGGACGAAAGCCTCGCCCTTAGGAACCTTAATAATCCTCGGCACTTTCGCCATGACACTTCCTTCTTTCGGAAACTGCTCAGCCGCCTGCTCAATAATTTTGAGTGACTCTTCTATTTCCGCCATGCGGCACATATACCGATCCCAAGCATCGCCTACTTCCCCAACAGGGACATCAAAATCAAACTGATTATAAATCGAATACGGTTCATCCTTCCGAATATCCCATTTCACACCTGTACATCTTAAATTTGCTCCGCTCAATGAATAGGAAATCGCTTCTTCTGCGCTATATATACCAATGCCTTTCACACGATTTACAAATATTTCATTTCCACTAACAAGATCATGATATCCTTTCAATTGTTCTCTCATATAAGGAACAAACTCTCTAACCTTTTGAATCCAACCGTCCGGCGCATCCCACTTCACGCCGCCGACGCGCATATAATTAAACGTAAGCCTTGCGCCGCACAGTTCATTTAGAAGATTAATAACCATTTCTCGTTCCCGAAATGCATATAAAAATGGACTCACTGCACCAATATCTAAAAGGTTCGTCCCCCACCAAACAAGATGGCTTGCAACGCGGCCTAGCTCCATTGCGAGGACGCGTAAATACTCAGCACGCTCAGGAATCTCAAGTCCCATCATTGTCTCCACCGCGTGACAAATGACATAATTATTGGTCATGGCAGATAAATAGTCCATTCGATCTGTATACGGAATAATTTGTGTATATTGTAAACTCTCAGCGATTTTTTCTGTTCCGCGGTGCAAGTACCCGATGACAGGCGTAGCTTCTTTAATCGTTTCTCCATCAATTTTAATAATAAGCCGGAATACTCCATGAGTACTCGGGTGCTGTGGCCCCACATTTAGCAACATTTCTTCTGTACGGATCATCTGCGCTACACCTCCACATCAAAAGGTTCATAGTCTTTTCGAAGCGGATGCCCTACCCAGTCATCTGGCATTAAAATGCGCGTTAAATTAGGATGGCCAGTAAAAATCACTCCAAGTAAATCATAAGCTTCGCGCTCGGGCCAATTTGCCCCTTCCCAAAGCGGTGTAATCGAGGCTACTTGCGGCGCCTCCCTTTCTAATTTCACCTTCACCGCCACTGATTGTTTCTTTCCATATGAATATAGGTGTACATACACTTCCATATGCGTCACAAAATCCGTTGCATGCAGCTCTGACATATAATGAAAAGCAAGGCGCTCATGACTCCGTAACAACTCCATTACTTCATAATAATGCTCCTTGCAAACAACAAGCGTCGGAACATCTTTAGACAATCTATTGATATAGAAATCTACCAATGCATGCTCCCCTATTTTTTCCTTAATAAGTTTCGCATATGCCTCTACATATGGCTGATTCGGCGACGGCTTTTCTGGCACTTTCTCTTCTTCCTTTTTACTAGCAGCACTCTTTGCTCGCGCAGCAGCCGCTGCTTTTGCCTTC
Organism: Bacillus cereus group sp. BfR-BA-01522; assembly: GCF_022662635.1. NCBI lineage: Bacteria > Bacillati > Bacillota > Bacilli > Caryophanales > Bacillaceae > Bacillus > Bacillus cereus group sp. BfR-BA-01522. The sequence goes on from NZ_JAKUDY010000005.1 coordinate 80,408, forward strand.
GCGGCAGCGATTGCTTTCGCTTTTTCATCACCATGTGCCGCGCTCTCTTCCTTCATCTTTCGCTTCGCTAACGCTGCAGCCTTCGCTTTCGCTGCTGCTGCTTTTTTCTCCGCTTCCGTTACTTCATCTCTGCTTACTTCAGCACCCTTTGACAGCGCTTTCTCTTTTTCTTGTTCTCGCGCCTCTATTTTCGATATTTCTGCTTCATGCTTAGCGGCAAGACGCTTTCGTGCCTCTTCCTTTGCACGCCTAGCCGCTTCTCGTTTCATATCCTCTAACTCTTTATTCGGATCACTCATTTATTCGTCACCTGCTTTCCTGTCTTTGCTTCGTAACGAATTTTCTCTTTTAATTTATTAATTCCATAAATTAAGGCAGCTGGGTTAGGGGGACACCCTGGAATATATACATCTACAGGTACAATTTGATCGACGCCTTTTACAACAGCATACGAATTTACGTAAGGACCACCAGCAGTTGCACAAGATCCCATCGCAATAACCCATTTCGGTTCCGGCATCTGATCATATAAACGCCGCACAATCGGAGCCATTTTCTTTGTCACCGTTCCTGAAACAATCATGACATCTGACTGCCTTGGAGATGTCCTGAAAAAAGAGCCAAATCGATCTAAATCGTAATGTGAGGAACCTACTCCCATCATCTCAATCGCGCAGCATGCCAGTCCAAATGTCATCGGCCATAAAGAATTGCTACGTGCCCATCCTTTTATCTGCTCTAATGTTGTAAAAAAGATATTCCTTTCTAATTCCGCTCGCTCCTGTGGATGTAGTTCTTCGAAATTTATAGCCATTGTAACACCTTCTTTTTCCAAGCATAGGCTAATCCTATCAATAACATAGCGACAAAAATGAGCATTTCAATTAATGCAAACAACCCAAGCTTGTCATATGCCACTGCCCACGGATATAAAAATAACGTTTCTACATCAAAAATAACGAATAGTAATGCAAAAATGTAGTAGCGGGCATGAAAGCGAACATTCGCATCATGATACGGCTCAATCCCACTTTCATATGTTGTATTCTTTGCCTCACTTGGTTTATGTGGGCGTAGTAACTTTCCTAATGTCAGAGCGACTACCGGAAGTAATATGCCTAGCAGCAAGAAAATACCAACAATCATGTAACTATTTTCGTATACATTTTCCACTTTGAAACCCTCCCCCATGAATGAAGAACAAGTTCACTTAGTAAACAGTATGTTTCATCTTCTTCTTTTATTATTTTTAAATTTTTCTAAATAATTAGATTATTTCTCTCATTATAACAAAATTTAAATTCCTATGTCGATACATGAAATAGTATGTATATGTATTCCATAAATCGTTCAAACTCTTCTTAAAAGTAGAAATCAAGTTTTTTTGTTAGAACAAATGTAAAGCTGCATTTATTTAAAGTTTATGAAGGTGATTATTTTGGGCAAACAGAACGATTGGCATATTTCAATCCTTATCGGAGCACTAATCTCCTATGTATGTTTCTACTACATACCTATTTATGTTTTTCCGGACAGTTACTATATTACTGACCTTGACATCCGCTTATCTTCCATATTTATTGAAGTGATTGGTCTTATTTCATTATGTTATTCCATTTTATACAAAAAAAAGACGTTTAGACCTTTTTGGATCTTAATCTTAATCGGGGTTCTTTGTTTTTCTATCGGAGATATATTAGGAACTTACCATCCTTTTGAGCTTCCTATGGATGAGTTTGATATTTCAGATCTATTCGTTATGCTTTTTTCTATTTTTTTCCTCTCTGCATTCTTTTATAAACTAATGAAAGAGTGCGATAAATGGGGAAAAGCCTTTCTCATTTGCGACATATGTATCATTGTGACAGCTGTTTTTACCTTAGAGTGGTATTTATTTAATCAACCTTCTATACGTATTTATGACTTGTCAGTTGCAGATGCAGTGATGAAATTTTTCTTTCCAATTACAGATGTATGCTTTCTACTACTTGGAATCAGCTTCTTTTTCTATCCAACAATTTTTAAGTCAAATAAAAAATTATACCTTTTTATTACTGTACTAATTGGGTACGCACTTATTGATTATACATACACTTTTTTTGCAGATGATTTACCAAGTTATATCATTGTTAGCCTTCGAGCTCTTTACCGAGTTTTATTATTATGTATTGCAATCGCTGCAGCTATTCGCGATACTACAAGCAGAACATCTTACTTTATTATGAATCCCGTATTAGGAAAGCAACTACTTATTATCTTTCCTTATCTTGCGATTACCATTTTAATTGGCTTTACATTAAAAGAAAACACAGCTTCTCCAACTCTAATTATAGGAAATTGTATTACTTTTATCTTTTCGTTAATTCGGCATGTGCTTGCAAGAATGCAAAATAGAGAGTTAACGAAAGCCTTACAATCATTTAATAAGCAGTTAGAAGATACGGTAAAGCAAAGAACAAGTGACTTAATGTTACAAACCGAAATTGCCAATAGGAAACAACAAAAATTTCAATCGTTACACGAATATCACCCTGATCCAATCTTTACGATTGATTTAAATGGGGTTGTTTCAAATGTTAATAAAGCAGGAAGTACAATGCTAAAAGTTCCTGTTAGTGAATTATTAGGAAAATCGTGGTTCTCTATTGTTATCGACAGAGATAAACCTAAATTTGCCGCGGCAATTCAAAACGCAAAGGAGAAAGTATCGACTTCTTTTGAAATACTCGCTAACTATAACAGGCAAGCTTACTCTTTCAACTTAACAATCGTCCCAATTATATTGAATGAGCAAGTAACTGGTATTTATATTCTCGTTAAAGATATTACGGAAATGAAAAGACAACAAGAACAAATTCATTATTTAGCATTCCATGACTCTTTAACTACTCTTGGGAATCGTGCTTTCTTCCAAAGAAAATTAGAGGATTATATTAAACAATCCGAAATAAATGATAGAAAATTCGCATTACTTTTTATAGATATAAATCGCTTTAATCTTATTAACGATACACTGGGACATAAGGCCGGAGACATTGTACTCAGAGAAGTTGCAACTCGCTTACAATCTTGTATTCCTCAAGATACTCCGCTAGCGAGAATTGGCGGAGATGAGTTTACCATTTTAATTCGTAATGCTACCGACAAAGAATCATTATTAGACTTGTGCAACGAGCTGATTCATACTGTAAAAAAACCTATGCAAGTTCATAACCATACTTACCACCTATCGCTTAGCATTGGTATTGCAATTTATCCAGAAGCCGGAACAGATACTACTTTACTACTCCAACACGCAGATATAGCAATGCATGATGCAAAGCTGAAAACGGAGCATGCCATTTCCTTCTATGATGAATCTTTGTCAAAACAAATGGGAAGACGCTTACGTTTAGAAAAAGATTTGCCAAAAGCAATCGAAAATGAAGAATTCTTCTTATTATATCAACCGCAAGTAGACAGTAGTTCTTATGAAGTGATTGGTGCCGAAGCACTCATTCGCTGGAATCATCCAGAATTGGGTATTGTATCTCCTTACGAATTTATTCCAATTGCTGAAGAAAGTATGCACATTCTTGAAATTGGAAAATGGGCCTTACAAAAAGCTTGTACGCAAATGAAAGAATGGCAAACACTTGGATATTCTCATTTAAAAATTGGAGTAAATGTGTCAGCTAAAGGGTTTCAACAAGATTTGTTTGTCCCATCCGTTCTTTCCATTCTAAAAGAAACTGGATTAGCACCACATTGTCTAGATCTCGAATTAACGGAACGAATTGCCATGGTGGATGAAAAAGAAACATTGCAAAAACTTCGTAAGCTAAAAGAGATCGGTGTGCATATATCAATCGATGACTTTGGAACAGGCTATTCCTCGCTAGCCTATTTACCTTTATATCCAATTGATATGCTTAAAATTCCACGTGAATTTATTTTAATGGCTGATGAATCTAAAGAAGGAAAAGAAATTATTACAACAATTATTTCATTATCTCATACGTTGCATATGTCTGTTATTGCAGAAGGGGTAGAAACAAAACAACAATTACAGTTTTTACAGCAAAATGGTTGTCACTACGTACAAGGATATTATTTTAGCAAGCCCCTTGCTCCAGAGGACTTGCTTTTATTTTTACAAACCCATGTGCGTTGCAATAAATAATTAGGATGAAATAAGATGCACATTTTATAAACATGTGCATCTTTCCTTTACTATTTTTACTATTGGCATAAAATATGTACAATAAAGCGAAACTTTAATCAATGGGCTTTCTCCAACCCCACTGATTATAAGCTCGACTGCTTCTCTCCACATCTTGAGATAGGAGTCTTACTGCCCTAAAATAACGGGATAAAATATGAAAACAATATTCATCCCATACAAATTCTACAAAAGAGCATATAATAAAATAATTTATATTTTCTATACCGCAGGTGAATTACATGAAGATAAAAACACACGTAACGATTCTTATAAGTAGTTTACTTATTTATCTTAGCATTCATTATATCGGGGTACTCATTTATTCGAAAGACTCTCTTGTATTTCAAATCATGATATGGGTAACAACAATTTTAGTTGATATGATCATTTGTAGTTACTTAGTCTATTTTTCATCCATTAAACGCGGTCATGCTTATCGATTTTGGATGCTACTTACATTCGGTTCCATTTTATATTTTATTGGTGATATCATCGTTGCTTACCAACGCTTGATTTTACATGACTCTGCTATATTTGTTGATCCGTCCGACTTTTTTTATTTATTATGTCTCATTATCTTTGTAGCTGCCTTCTTATATGAATTACTTTATGACCGAAATATATGGGAACAGTTATTTATCATATGCGATGTTTGTATTGTCGTGACTGCACAATTTACATTAAGCTATTACCTTCTTATTGAGCAGGCTATCCATATTATCGCTACCACTTACCTTAATATAATCGTACAACTCATGTATCCCATGGCAAACTTATTATTTCTTCTAATAGGTATTAGCTTATTATTTCGACCGCTGTCACTTCTTTCAAAACAAGTTTCCATCTTTTTAGCAACTTCAGTCATTGGTTATGCAAGTATTGATTCCATCTATGCTTATTTGAAATACTTTACAGCTGAGCATTCTGGATTTATAATCGCGCCTTTATATCAATTTTTTTTAATGCTTATTGTTATCGCTTGTGTGCTTCACACCAAAGAAGCAGAGCACACTGAGCAAGTATTACTAACACCGCAAATCGGTGAAGCAATTCATTTATCGCTACCCTATCTCTCTGTTATTGCTCTTAGTACATTTGTATTAATAGAGCGTGCTTTTTCACCCATATTAGTAATAGGCCTTATTGTTACATTTTTCTTTGTATTGATACGCCATATTTTAGTTCGTAGACAAAATAAAGAACTACTGCTAACGCAGATGCGGTTTAACCAACATTTAGAAGAACAAATCGAGTTACGCACACAAGATTTAGTGCAGCAAAAAGATGCGTTATATCGGAGCAAAAAAATGTTCGAATCTCTATATGAACACCATCCTGATCCTATTTTCACATTGGATTTGCACGGCAATTTCTTAAATGTAAATCATGCTGGAATTACATTGCTTGGTTATCAAACAAACGAACTGTTAAATCAGCCTTATTACTCACTTGTATACGAGAAAGACTTAAAGAAAATAATAGATGCGTTTCATCATGTGAAACGAGGGAACTCGATTTCGTTAGAGATACGAGCATACCATAAAAATAGAGATATTTACTTTTTGCACGTTACAGCTGTTCCTATTATCTTAAAAGAGCATATTCCGGGTGTCTATTTAATGATTAAAGATATTACAGAAAGCAAACAACAACAAGAACAAATTAACTTCCTAGCATATCATGACACATTAACTGAACTTTCCAACCGCCGCTCCTTTCACAAGCAACTGGAAGAGGCCATTGTACGAGCTAAAATAACAAAACAACCTTTTGCTGTTTTGTTCCTTGATTTAGATCGTTTCAAGATTATCAATGACACTCTTGGACATCGAATCGGAGACCTTCTTTTAATTGCTATAGCCAAAAGGCTGAAACAAATTTCAAATCCAAATGTAAAACTTGCACGGCTTGCCGGAGATGAATTTACGCTCCTCATCGAAAATATTAAACACACAGCTGAAGTTCAAACAGTAGCAGATCATATTTTGGCCGCATTAAATGAACCATTTCAAATTGAAAATCATCATTTACAAATTTCATCGAGTATTGGTATTGCTATTTACCCAGAAGCCGGTGAAGATCCGATGTCAATTTTGCAGCATGCTGACATGGCAATGTATGAAACAAAAAACAAAGGAAAAAATGGAAGCTCTATCTATACACAGGAGCTATACGAAAAGATGGAGCGTAAATCACGAATTGAAAAAGATTTCCCACTTGCCCTGGCAAATAACCAATTCTTTATTTCGTATCAACCACAAGTTGATATTAGAACGAAAAAAATAGTTGGCGCAGAAGCTTTAATCCGCTGGAATCATCCAATTCTAGGTAATATCTCACCTTGTGAGTTCATTCCGATTGTCGAAGAAACGCCTCAAATCATTCCGCTTGGTCATTGGATGTTAAAAGAATCATGCAAGCAATTAAAGTATTGGCATAAGCTTGGCTATGCTGATTTGAAAATAAGCGTTAACTTATCAGCAAAAGAATTTCAACAAGATAACTTAATCGAAAACATCTTAACAATACTTAAGGAGGTACAAGTAGAACCGAGATTTCTCATACTGGAATTAACTGAACGCATCGCCATGATAAATGAAAAAGAAACATTACTAAAGCTTAAAAAGTTAAAAGAGCATGGCATTCAAACTTCAATTGATGACTTTGGCACAGGTTACTCTTCTCTAGCTTACTTATCCCTTTTCCCAATTGATGCATTAAAAGTGCCACGAGAATTTACACAACTGGCCGATCAGCGAGAAGAAGAAAGAGCTATTATTTCTACAATACTTTCACTTGCAAATACATTAAACCTTTCCGTCGTTGCCGAGGGGATTGAGACGGAAAAACAATTTGACTTTTTGCAAGCTAACAATTGCCGATACATGCAAGGGTATTACTTTAGTAAACCACTTACAAGTAAACAGTTCTTAAACTTTCTACAAAAACACCCTTTCTAAACAGAATGATTTAGAAAGGGGGTTTTTTGATTGCTGTCTTTTCAATTAACCTTGTGTAATTTCCTCATAAAATGCTGCGCTTGTGGTATAGAAATATGGAATTAACCATAGGAATCCAATTCCAAGTGTAACAATACTTCATAAAAACCATCCAATAAAACTTAAGCATACTAGAAAATAAGCCATTTTATGCCCATCCATTATGCGACGACTTTCTGTAATCGCTTGATTCATTGTATATTCAGGATGATTGTTCAAAATGAAGTACGTCATCGCATAGGAGAAGGACTTAATAATCCCTGGAATAATCAATAATAATGTCCATAAAATCAAGTATACATATATTAATAAATATGTAAAAAACGACTTTATCAAATTCTTTTCATCTGTAAACCAGCTAAATAGTTTCCTTACTTCTACATCTTGCTCACGAACCGCACGCAACACAAGGGTGTATGCTCCTAAAGTTAGCGGCCCAATAATAAACATTGCAACAACATCTACTGAAAGAGATCTACTTGCCTCTTTCTAGTCCCCATTTCCCTTCTAAGGCATCAAGAGCCCTTCCTTTTAAATCACTAATCATGTAAATCCTCCAGCTTCTATTTTATCATCAGATAGTCTATAAAAAGCGAGAGCACATTATCCTTGCACTCTCCACTCCATATCCTTTTAGTATAATTCTTTTTCTGATATATATCGATAAAAATGAGCTGTTGTTGTAGTGAAATAAGGATATAACCAAAGTAAGCCAATCCCAAGTGTAAACATAGCTAAAATTCCCCAACCAATAAAGCTAAGCCATAAAAGAAATAAATCCAGTTTATGTCCTTTCATGATGGACTTACTTTCTTTTAACGCTTGTAAAACACTGTATTCCGGATTCTCTACTAGAATATAAAACGTCATCGCATACGAAAAATAAGCAATGATAGATACTATAATTGAAATGAATAGGAGGCCAAGCACAACGATAACTAACGCTTCACTTTCAGGTGGATTATTTTCATCCCCAATTACAAACATTAATATTCCTATAAATACGATAGGAAGCCAAGATAGCGAATATACAAGTAAACCTAACATCGCTTTTATCGACTTCCAAATTCTACTTAACCCACGAAACCCTTCAAATAAATAATCTATCGTAACATTATTTCTCTTACTTATATTGACATACAAATTCGTATAGCCATATGCCATAATTCCATATGATCCATAATTCACAATGAGCATCAATATATACATAAAAATTAATAAAATAACAGCACCAATTGCTGCCGCTCCCTCTTCAAATGCATACACTGAGTCGCCGATCGCCATTATGAACAGCAATACTGGAATAATAACTATTAATGATACAACTAGCGAAACAATATAATTTAAAACAAATTGTAAAATTGTTGAGCCTACACCAAGCCCCCATTTCCCCTTTAGTGATTGCAAGGCTTCTCGTTTCATTTCACTAATCATTTTCCCCTCTCCTTTCATACGCCATATATACTATTTATATAAAAACACCTTCTCATTATATCATTTTTTGCGATATTTTCTATAAATTCTAAATTTAACTTATTTAGGGAAATAAAGCGAAACTTTAATCAGTGGGGAGGTTCTTCATCCCCACTGATTATGAGCCCTCACCAATCGGGCTGTTACGGGCAGCCTTGCTCCCACCTATCTTCCTTGCTTCTCTCTGCATCTTAAGGTGGGAGTCTTACTGCCTTAAAATGGCGGGATAAAAAAATCCGTAAAGGTAAGAACCTTTACGGATTTTTTACTTCATGTTAGAAACGTCCAAACGATTAATTGCACGTTTTAGCGCTAATTCTGCACGCTTAAAGTCAACATGGGCTTGCTTATCTTGCAGACGTTGCTCAGCACGACGCTTCGCTTCATTTGCACGATGAGTATCAATATGGTTCGCTTCTTCAGCAGATGTTGCTAATACTGTTACTTTATCTGGACGAACTTCGATAAAGCCCCCGCTTACTGCTACATAATCAGTATGACCGCCATTTTTCAAACGAACCGCACTAATTTTAAGCGGCGCAACAGTGGGAATGTGACCTGGTAAAATCCCCATCTCCCCACTTTCTGCCTTAACGCTTACCATTTCTACTTCTTTTTCATAAACCGGTCCATCAGGAGTTACAATACTGACTGGAAATGTCTTCATAATTCGTCCCTCCTAAGGCCTTACGCCATCATTTTCTTCGCGTTTTCAACAACTTCTTCAATTCCACCTACTAAGCGGAATGCATCTTCTGGAAGATCATCATGTTTACCTTCTAGAATTTCTTTGAAACCACGAACTGTTTCTTTTACAGGTACATAAGATCCCGGTTGACCTGTAAACTGTTCCGCTACGTGGAAGTTTTGTGATAAGAAGAATTGAATGCGACGAGCGCGATGTACAACTAACTTATCTTCTTCAGATAACTCATCCATACCTAAGATAGCGATAATATCTTGAAGCTCTTTATAACGTTGAAGAGTTTGCTGTACTTGACGAGCAACCTCATAGTGCTCTTCTCCTACGATTTCTGGAGAAAGTGCACGAGATGTAGAAGCTAATGGATCTACCGCTGGATAAATACCCATTTGCGTTAAACGACGCTCTAGGTTTGTTGTTGCATCTAAGTGAGCGAACGTTGTAGCAGGTGCTGGGTCAGTGTAGTCATCGGCTGGTACATATACCGCTTGGATAGACGTAATAGACCCTTTATTTGTTGATGTAATACGTTCTTGTAATTGCCCCATTTCCGTTGCAAGTGTTGGTTGGTAACCTACCGCAGATGGCATGCGACCAAGAAGGGCAGATACTTCAGAACCCGCTTGCGTGAAACGGAAGATGTTATCGATGAACAATAGTACGTCTTGTCCTTGCTCATCGCGGAAATGTTCAGCCATTGTTAATCCTGTTAATGCAACACGTTGACGTGCACCAGGTGGCTCGTTCATTTGTCCGAATACCATCGCTGTTTTCTTGATTACACCAGAATCACTCATTTCATGGTATAAATCGTTCCCTTCACGAGTACGCTCACCTACACCAGCGAATACAGAAATACCACCGTGTTCTTGTGCGATATTGTTGATTAATTCCTGAATTAATACTGTTTTACCTACACCGGCACCACCGAATAGACCGATTTTACCACCTTTAATGTATGGAGCAAGTAAGTCTACTACTTTAATACCAGTTTCAAGAATTTCTACTTTCGTAGATAATTCTTCGAATGCAGGTGCTTGACGGTGAATTGGGTCACGGCGTACATCCGCTGGAATTTCACCATCTAAGTCAATTGCTTCACCTAATACGTTAAATACACGACCAAGTGTTGCATCACCAACTGGAACTGAGATTGGTCGACCAGTGTCTTCTACTTCTGTGCCACGAACAAGTCCATCAGTAGAAGACATCGCAACCGTACGAACTGTGTCATCACCTAAGTGAAGTGCAACTTCTAAAGTTAAGTTAACTTCATCTTTTTTAATTCTAAGGGCATTGTAGATTTCAGGTAGCTTTCCGCCGTCAAACTTAACGTCTACAACCGGACCCATGATTTGCGTAACGCGCCCTTTATTCATCGGGTTCCCTCCTAGCTTTCTTTATATTAGCCAGCTTTCTATCAGTCGGCTTTCAATTTTTTTGAATGAGCTTTCAGCAGCTTGAATGCTCGGTGACTTCGCTTCTACCGACGAGACAAAGCACGCCTCTTCGCCTAAAGTTCCATCCTCGTCACATTCAGAACGAGCCGCTTCCGCTTTTTATGAATCTAGCTTCGGTGGCTAGAAGGGGCAAATATTTCCCCCCTTCTGGACGAGCTACCTCCGCTTTTTACTGAATCTAGCTACAGCGGTTAGAATTCTCGGTGGCTTCGCTTCTTCCTGCGAGGCAAACTACGCCTCTATGTCTGAAGCTCCATCCCCCTTCCATTCTGAACGAACCGCTTCCGCCTTTTATTACTATTCTAACGCTGCTGCTCCACCAACGATTTCTGTGATTTCTTGTGTAATCGCAGCTTGACGAGCACGGTTGAATGAAAGTGTAAGTGTATCGATAACTTCCATTGCATTGTCTGTAGCACTCTTCATTGCTGTCATACGCGCTGCGTGTTCACTTGCTTTTCCGTCTAGCAGTGCACCGTACACTAGGCTTTCCGCGTATTGTGGCAATAGTACTTTTAAGATTTCTTCTTCTGAAGGTTCAAACTCATATGGAGTTAATTTTTTATCAGATTTCACATCTGTAAGCGGTAAAACTTTATTTTCTGTTACTTCTTGTGAAATTTTACTTACATAGTGATTGTAATAAATATACAATTCATCATAAGCACCATCTGCAAACATCGCAATTGCTCGAGAAGCAAGATCTTTAATATCTGTAAATGATGGGTGGTCAGATAATCCAACTACTTCATCAATGATGTTAAAGCCACGACGTTTTAAATAATCACGTCCTAGTCGTCCAAGTACAATAATTGAATATTGGTTTGGATCCATATTATGACGCTCACGAATTACCTTACTTACTTCACGTAATACGTTACTGTTATAACCACCTGCTAGTCCGCGATCAGATGTAATAACGATGTACCCTGTACGCTTTACAGGACGCGCTGTTAGCATCGGATGATTGATTCCTTTGCTACCTTGTGCGATACTCGCTACCACTTCTTGAATTTTTTCCATATATGGAACGAAAGATTTAGCATTTTGTTCTGCACGGTTTAATTTCGATGCAGATACCATCTCCATCGCTTTCGTGATTTGACTCGTTTTCTTCGTCGAGTTAATTTTCGCTTTTATATCGCGTAAAGATGCCACAGGTTTTCACCACCTTTTTTTCGGGAAGTTGGCATGATTAGTAAGAATCCTTTTTGTTCATCTTTCTAATCCATATTGCAAGACATGCTTGCTCATGATTGAAGGAAAAGAATAGGTGTACCTACTCTTTTCCTCTGTAAACCGTTAGTAATTCGAAGACGAACTACCTTTTGTATAATTTCGCTTCGGTGGATAGAAGGGGCAATCATTTCCCATTTCCTGCGAGGCCAAAACGCCTCTTCGTCAGGAGGTCCAATGTCCTCCCCTTCTGGACGAGCCACCTCCGCTTTTTTTATTATTCAGAAGCTACGAATACTTTTTTAAATCCATTGATTGCTGCTGCAAATTTGTCGTCATCCGCAAGTTTCTTCGTTGTACGGATTTCTTCTAATAAATCAGCTGCATTTGAATCTAACCAAGCATAGAATTCTTCTTCAAAGCGAGTGATATCTGCTACTGGAATATCATCTAGGAATCCACGTGTTAAAGCGTAAAGAATCATAACTTGTTTCTCTACTCGCAATGGTTTGTGTAATCCTTGTTTTAATACTTCAACTGTGCGAGCACCGCGATTTAGTTTCGCTTGTGTTGCTTTATCAAGGTCAGAACCGAACTGAGCAAACGCTTCTAACTCACGGTAAGATGCAAGGTCAAGACGAAGTGTACCTGATACTTTACTCATCGCTTTAATCTGAGCAGATCCACCAACACGAGATACTGAAGTACCTGCATCGATTGCTGGACGTACGCCAGAGAAGAACAAGTCAGATTGCAAGAAGATTTGTCCATCTGTAATGGAGATTACGTTTGTTGGGATGTATGCTGATACGTCCCCTGCTTGTGTTTCGATGAAAGGTAGAGCTGTTAATGAGCCACCGCCTTTTGCATCGCTTAATTTTGCTGCACGCTCTAGTAAGCGAGAATGTAAGTAGAATACATCCCCTGGATATGCTTCACGACCTGGAGGACGACGTAATAGTAATGATAGCTCACGGTAAGCAGCTGCTTGTTTTGATAAGTCATCATACACGACTAATACGTGTTTTCCGTTGTACATGAATTCTTCACCCATTGATACACCTGCATAAGGAGCTAAATATAACAATGGAGCTGGTTGAGAAGCTGATGCTGTTACAACAATTGTATACTCTAATGCACCATGCTTACGCAGTGTTTCTACTACGTTACGTACTGTAGATTCTTTTTGTCCAATTGCAACATAGATACAAATCATGTCTTCGTCTTTTTGGTTTAAGATTGTATCCAGTGCTACTGCTGTTTTACCAGTTTGGCGGTCACCGATGATTAGCTCACGTTGACCACGACCGATTGGCACAAGTGCATCAATTGCCTTAATACCAGTTTGAAGTGGCTCATGAACAGATTTACGATCCATTACACCTGGTGCTGGGCTTTCAATTGGACGAGTTTTTGTTGTATGGATTGGACCTAAACCGTCTACCGGTTGACCTAATGGGTTCACAACACGACCGATTAGTTCTTCACCTACTGGCACTTGCATAATACGGCCTGTACGACGAACTTCGTCACCTTCACGAATTTCTGTGTAAGGTCCTAGAATAATAATACCTACGTTGTTTTCCTCTAAGTTTTGTGCTAGTCCCATAACGCCGTTAGCGAACTCTACAAGTTCACCAGCCATAACGTTATCAAGACCATGAGCACGCGCGATACCGTCACCAACTTGGATAACTGTACCAACATCGCTAACTTCGATTTCAGACTGATAGTTTTCAATTTGTTGCTTTATCAGTGCGCTAATTTCTTCAGCTCTGATGCTCATGTGCTTCACCCCTATCTATTCTTCATTAGTTCACGCTGAATACGTGCTAATTTTCCTTGTAAACTTCCATCGTAAATGCGATTTCCAATGCGCACTTTAATACCGCCTAGTAAATCCTCATCTACAATATTTTTCACGCGAATTGCATCTTTTCCAGTTCTTTTTGCAAATGCTTCTGCAATGTTAAGTTTCTCTTCTTCAGATAGAAGACGAGTAGAATAAACAGTTGCATCCGCTACGTTACGCTCTTCGTTTGCAAGAGTTACGTATTCATTTGCAATGGCAGGTAAAATTTCAATTCGTTTATTATCAACTAAAATATATAACGTATTTAAAATAGACTCAGAAACAGAAGAGAATACGTTAGAAAGAAACATTTTTTTCTGTTCCTTTGAAATATTCGGCTTTGTTAAAAAGCTATGTAGTTCTTCGTTTTTCATAAAAACGCTTTGTACAAGGCCTAATTCTTCTTCAAACATTTCTAATACGTGTTTTTCTTTTGCAATTTGAAAAAGAGCGACAGCATAACGTTTTGCTACAATCTCATTGCTCATCGCGCTTCTCCTACTTCTTTAATATAATCGCGAATTAATTTTACTTGGTCTTCTTCTTTTAGTTCTTTCTCAATTACTTTAGAAGCAATTTGAACGGATAAAGAAGCGACTTGTTCTTGCAATGTAGCAATTGCTTGCTCTTTTTCGCGTTGAATTTCTTGTACAGCAGATGTTTTAATTGATTCTGCTTCTTCTTTTGCAGCAGCAATAATACCATCTTTTTGTTCTTCTGCTTGCTTTTTCGCTCTTTCGATTAACTCTTGTGCTTCAACACGTGACTGTTTTAGCATTTCACGTTGTTCCTCTACTAACTTTTTCGCCTCTGCGTGATTTTTCTCTGCAGCGTCGATTTCGCTAGCAACATGCTCTTCACGTTCCTTCATAATTCCCATTAAAGGACCCCAAGCAAATTTGCGTAGCATCACTAATAAAATTAGGAAAACGACCAACGTATAAGCGATCGTTCCAAACGGAATGGCAGCTCCTAATAATAAAGTTGGCACAAGGATTCACTCCCTTCAAAATATCTAAATTAACTATATGAAAAAAAAGACATACATTTCGTTCATAAAGCAATGGCGAAGAAAGTTCGAAAAACACTCTTCGCCATCTATGTAAGGGGAGTATCCCTTATCTGTTCATTACGATGAATGCAATAACTACACCAATGATTGGAAGTGCCTCAACTAATGCAACCCCGATGAACATAATTGTTTGAAGTGCGCCTTTTAATTCTGGCTGACGAGCAACACCTTCGATTGTACGTGATACGATAAGACCGTTACCAATACCTGCACCTAATGCTGATAAACCAATTGCAATTGCAGCTGCGATTACACCTAAACTCATTTAAAATGTCCTCCTTTTTATTAGAAAAAAATAAATTTTATACTTACTTAAGATATATTAATGGTCATGACTTACTTTATGAGCCATGTAAACCATCGTTAACATTGTGAAAATAAATGCTTGGATTGATCCAACGAATACACTGAATCCCATCCATGCTAACATTGGCACAACCGCACCTAATGCTCCAAAAGCACCACTTGCACCTAATTGAGCAAGCAATGTTAATAAAATCTCACCAGCATAAATGTTACCGAATAGACGAAGCCCCAACGTTAATGTGTTAGCAAACTCCTCAATAACCTTTAAAGGAAATAAGAACTTCATAGGTTGGAAATAACCTTTTATATATTCCTTTGTACCCTTCATCTTAATTCCATAGTAATGGGTGAGGGTAACTACCATCACGGCTAATGTTAAAGTAACTGCTGGGTCAGACGTTGGCGATCTCCACCATGCAATATGTTCACCAGCCTCAGTTGTTGAAAACATGAATGGTAAACCGAGCATGTTTGATACGAAAATAAACATCATAAGTGTAACGCCAAGTGTTAAGAAGCGCCCACCTGTTTTCCAGTCCATCGTACTGCCAATAATGCCTTTCACAAAGTCTAACACCCACTCAAGGAAGTTTTGCATTCCTGTCGGACGAAGAGCTAAGCTTCGAGTTCCAATCACAGCGATTAAGAACACTATAACTGCTGCTACAGTAACCATGATAACTGCGGACAAATCGAACGTTAAACCTAGAAAATCAACCAATTTACCGTGTTCCACTAGTAATTCACCTCTCTTCCCTGTTCTTATACTCTAAATAAAGAAAATCTATGATCATGACAAGATACCCTGTCAGCAATCCTACACCTAAGCTCCACATCGCAATGAAATGCTGATACTTTGCCGCAAATAAAATTAATAATCCAATCGTCGCAAACCTTGAATATGTACTGACAGCTGTAGCTTTAAATTTCACGCTTCCTCCATTGGTAACGCGTTCTATAAGCTTGTCTGTTCTACGTGCAATGATGCGCAAACTAAGAAAACTGAAAATCGTTCCGATAATCAGCCCAAGAAACACATCCTTGTAAGAGGTAAATCCCCATCCTAGCACTAGAAGTGCAAGCAAGTAGTACATATATTTCTTTTGTCTTTGGACAAGTCCATGCACATCTATCATCATTGCTCTCCCGAATAGTAATGTCGAATGAGTCGAATCATTGCATAAATCCCTGTTCCTAACCCTAGTAGTAAGCCGATAACTAGAAACAAAGGAAACGTTCCAACCTTACTGTCAATCCATTGCCCACCAAAAATCCCAACAAGAATGGAACCGACTAGCTGAGCCAAAATCCCTGACATTAAAGCATATGCTTTTATAGGGCTGCGATCGTTTTTTTGCAAGGATTCATCCCTCCAATATGTAAACCTCATTCAAGACGTGTTAATAATAACTCATTTTTTTGCATAAATCTTAAACAAAACCAAAAGTTTACTTTTTCGTCACAGAATAGATACAAAATTGTCACTGAAAGCCCTACCATCTATCCCCGTTGTTAGCATACAATAGGGTATTAGTACTGTCAACGAGAAATCGTAAAAAATCAAAAAATTTGAGTATTAGTTATTTGCTCCCAAAAATGAAAACGTTCCCCTTCTAAATACTGGTGGAATTTACGTAAAATCTAGTAACTTTCTTTCTATGATATAGAAGAAAATGTTCACAAGTTTGTCACCATTCTATTTTTTAGATATAACGTTTTCTTTCTATAATATAGCCTCTTTTAGATGTTAGACTTCTATATTATATGTTATCAATATGCAATTTATGTTGCATATTCTTTGTATATTTATCCCCCTCCCCTACTCCCGATCTATAAAAAAGACGAGCAGGGAATCCCTCTCGTCTGTTTGTAGTCTTACTTCGTTCCAAATAGTCGGTCTCCAGCATCACCTAAACCTGGAACAACATAACCGTGGTCATTTAATTTTTCATCTAATGCTGCTACATAAATATCAACATCAGGATGCTCTTCTTGTACAACTTTTACTCCTTCTGGTGCAGCTACGATACACATTAATTTAATATGTTTCGCACCGCGCTTTTTCAAAGAGTTAATTGCTTCAGCTGCAGAACCACCTGTTGCTAACATCGGATCTAGTACGATAAAGTCACGTTCTTCTACATCCGTTGGAAGTTTCACATAGTATTCTACCGGTTGCAATGTTTTTGGGTCACGGTATAAACCGATATGTCCCACTTTTGCTGCTGGAATTAATTTCAGAATTCCGTCCACCATTCCTAAACCTGCACGTAAAATTGGAATTAAACCTAGCTTCTTCCCAGCGATCACTTTTGTTTTTGCTTTGCTCACAGGTGTTTCAATTTCAATCTCTTCAAGTGGAAGATCACGTGTAATTTCAAAAGCCATTAAGCTTGCTACTTCATCCACTAATTCACGAAACTCTTTTGTACCTGTATTTTTATCGCGAATATATGTAATCTTATGTTGAATTAACGGGTGATCAAATACATACAGTTTTCCCATGTGAATCTCTCCTTCAGATGATATTCATGCGTGTTCCCACGCCATTTGCACTATTTACGATTGTAAAGAAAACCCTACTAATATTCAAGGGCAAACTTGGAAAAATATTAATTTCATAATGAATCCATCTAATATCTTTACCAATTATGGAAATCCTATCCTTCATTATATTTCTAAAATTTATTCACGTGTCGTATACATACTTTAAGGGGCTGTTATGCTTCATCTGTTCTCATGAAGTTCTTTCTCTATATTCAAGCATTATGCAACCGAAAGAAAACCACTGCAACATGATGTTACAGTGGTTTTCTTTCATCTATTATAAATCAGTGTACATTGGAAACTTACTTGTTAATACAGCTACACGTTTACGAGCTTCTTCTAATGCAGTTTCGTCTTCGTGATTTTTTAATGTATGTGCAATAATTGATGCGATTTCATCCATTTCTTCTAAGCCAAAGCCACGAGATGTTACAGCCGCTGTACCGATACGTACACCACTTGTTACAAATGGACTTGCTGTTTCAAATGGAATTGTATTTTTGTTTACTGTAATACCTACTTCATCTAATACATGTTCTGCCACTTTTCCTGTAATATTTAAGTTGCGAACATCAATTAAAATCAGGTGGTTATCCGTTCCACCAGAAACGAGTGTAAGTCCTTCTTTTTGAAGTCCTTCTGCTAAACGCTGTGCATTATGAATAATATTTTGCGCATATGTTTTAAAGTCATCTTGAAGTGCTTCCCCAAATGCAACAGCTTTTGCAGCGATGACATGCATAAGTGGACCGCCTTGAATACCAGGGAAGATTGATTTATCAATTTGCTTTGCAAATTTCTCTTCACATAAAATCATACCACCGCGTGGACCGCGTAATGTTTTATGTGTTGTTGTCGTAACAAAATGTGCATGTGGCACTGGATTCGGATGTAAGCCCGCTGCAACTAAACCTGCAATATGAGCCATATCCACCATTAAATATGCCCCTACTTCATCTGCAATTTCACGAAATCTTTTGAAATCGATCACACGAGGATATGCACTTGCACCTGCAACGATTAGTTTTGGTTTATGTTCTTTTGCTTTTGCTAACACATCGTCGTAGTTAATACGATGAGTTTCAGCATCCACACCATATTCTACGAAATTATATTGCACTCCACTAAAGTTAACAGGACTTCCGTGTGTCAAATGACCGCCATGAGATAAATTCATACCAAGAACTGTATCTCCATGCTCTAAAATTGTGAAGTATACAGCCATGTTCGCTTGTGCACCAGAATGCGGTTGAACATTTACATGTTCAGCACCAAAGATCTCTTTCACACGATCGCGTGCAATATCCTCTACTACGTCTACATGCTCACAACCGCCATAGTAACGTTTACCAGGATACCCTTCCGCATACTTATTTGTTAAAACAGAACCTTGTGCTTCCATTACAGCTTCGCTTACGAAGTTTTCCGAAGCAATTAACTCAATTTTTGAACGCTGTCTTCCTAATTCCGCTTCAATTGCAGCAAATACCTTTTCATCTTGACGTTTTAAATGATCCACCAAAATCCCCCTTTTCTGAACGAATTACATTAATTCCCAATAGTTTTTTCCTATTTATTCAGAAAAAACGAAAATTCAAGTTGTAATTCTTTTAAATCTTCATATTTTCAACTACATTCTAACATGACTTTCTATATCATAAAAGAAAAAAGACCAAGTCCGGTCTTTTCTTTCCTTATATATTAACGACAAATCATTGTTTCTTCTGCCGCTTTATATACAGCACGCGCTCCCCCAATTAGTTTCGCGCGCGTTTTAGCCATTGTTACATGTGCATTCCCAACCTCTTTTATACTTGTACGAACAGGAACCGCCACATGTTTTAAATGCATACCAATAAATGTATCACCGATATCGATACCTGCGTCTGCTTTTATAAATTCTACTACTACAGGATCTTTAAAATTATGATACGCATATGTCGCCAATGCCCCCCCTGCTGATCTAACAGGCGTAACGGTCACAATTTCAAAACCATGTTTCAAAGCGACTTCTTTTTCTACCACTAAAGCACGATTTAAATGCTCACAACATTGAAACACTAATGCGACACCTGTCTGTTTTTGAAATTGTATTAGTTCAGAAAAAATCGCTTCGGCTACTTTCATCGTCCCTGAAGTTCCAATTCTTTCTCCGAGCACTTCACTTGTACTACAGCCTACTACAAAAATTTGACCACTTTGTAAAGAAGCTTGTTCTTGAAAATCAGAAAGCAATGTTTGTAGCTGCTCTTTTACTTTTACTATTTCCATCATTACGCCTCTTCCTTTCACAGGTTGGTTCAACAAATTATATTATCTTTTGATAGAAGTTAGAATGTATATTATTTTTCTTCGTATGTTTTAATTTTTCCTACACGATTTTCGTGACGGCCACCCTCATAATCAGTTGTTAACCAAATTTTTGCGATATCACGTGCTAAGCCAGCGCCAATAACACGCTCACCCATCGCTAACATGTTGCTATCATTGTGTTCTCTAGTTGCTCTTGCACTAAATGTATCATGAACTAATGCGCAACGAATGCCGTGAACTTTATTTGCCGCAATTGACATACCAATGCCTGTACCACAAATTAAAATACCACGATCTACTTCACCTTTTGCAACCATTTCTGCTGCTGGAAATGCAAAATCAGGGTAATCAACAGATCCTGCCTCACACTCACATCCTAAATCAATATACTCAATGTTTAGCTCTTCTAATAGATTTACAATTTCTTTGCGGATATTGATACCGCCGTGATCAGATGCTACTACTACTTTCATTTTTACCCCTCCAGATTTTTACTGCAACGTTTATGAATCCTTTCATTCATAAATGGCTAACTTATTTCAAACTTGTCTACTATAAACAAGTTGCTCTCCAATATCGTATTATACACGAAACATTAGGACTCTGAATGTTTTTCCAACAAACTTTGTACAAGTTTTTCCATCTCTACTAGAGTTGTCTCATAAATAGAGAGCGATCCACCAAATGGATCTGAAATATCTTTATTTATACCTTCTGTAAATTCATATAATGTATGCAGTTTTTCTTTTGCTTTCGGATAATAGCCTAACAAAAGCTGTTTATGGTTTTCTGTCATAGTCAAAATGATATCAGCCCAATCAATTAATATTTCTGTCACTTGCTTAGAAGCATGATTGATTGAAATTCCTTTCTTAGCTAATGCCTCCTTAGCATGCATAGATGCATCACTTCCAGGGCTTGCAAAAACACCAGCAGATTGCACTTCAAAATTCCCTCCGCCATAATGACGAAGCAATGCCTCTGCCATTGGACTGCGACATGTATTTCCAGTACAAACAAACAATACTCGCTTCATCCAAAACCACTCCTTCTGCCAAATGTCCTATGCTTATCATAACGTACATGACACCAGAACAAAAGAATTGTGAATATAACAGAAGGCGCATTTCCCATTTATTTTTCTAAGAGAAATGCGCCTTATCCACATATATGTGAAACCCTAGTTTCAAGTGCCTTAAATATAATACCACAATTATTCAGAACATCCTAGAAATTTGAACTACTCACCACTTAGTAATTCTTATGAACTTACTTGAAGTGGGAGATTCCTAAGAACACCTTCGTAATCGAAAGTTTTGATTAGGCTATCCCATTCACGCAGGTTGAGATTCTTAACGTCTTCGTTTTGGTACCCACAACACGACTTTTTGTACATTTCACGAATCCAAGTTTAGGTAACTTGATTTTGTTACCTACAATGGCAATATTTCCATTCGTATGTTTTGTTGTATAAGATTGAATTTTATACTTTTTCGATTTGAAACGTAGTGCTTTGTTCTGTTTTTTAAAGAATCGTGAATATGAATCAGCAAGGTTTTTTAATGAGAATTGAAGCGAAATACTATCCACTTCTTTTAACCAAGTTCTTTCTTTAGTTGTGTTAATTGAGAAGAACAAGTGTTATAAGTCAATCCTTTACCTGTCTCTTTGTATGCGTCATTTCATTGCGCTACAAAGTGATTGAATACAAAACGAGAACATCCGATTGTTTTAGCAATCAGTATCTCTTGTTCTTTATTTGGATAGAGGCGAAACTTATACACTTTATTGACTAACATGCCTTCCACCTCCTCATTGGGCTATACTCTCCACATTTCTTGAGGTGGGTGTCTTCTCGACTAAAAAGATAAAAATAAGGAATCCATTTCATACAAAACAAAATGGATTCCTTATGAAAAATGATTATTTCATTATCACTTTCATTACTTCTGTTTCACCTTTTGTAGCTGATACGCCTACAGTTGTTTTAATAGATTCAGCCGCGTCTGTATTTGTAATAACAACTGGTGTAATTGTACTTTTTGCTTTTTCACGAATGATTTCTAAATCGAAAGAAATTAATTTATCGCCTTTCTTTACAGCTTGCCCTTCAGATACGTGAGCTTCGAAACCTTCACCTTCCATTTTTACAGTTTCTAAGCCAACATGAATTAAAATTTCTGTACCATTCTTCGCCTTAATACCAACAGCATGTTTCGTATGGAATAATTGAACGATTTCACCATCGACAGGAGATACAACAACACCTTCAGTTGGAACGATTGCAATACCATCCCCCATCATGCGACCAGCGAATACTGGATCTGGTACTTCTTCAATATTTTTCACTTCTCCAGTTAACGGAGCTACGATTGTTTCTTCATTTGTTTTTGAACCAAAACCGAATAATTTTTTAAACATAGGATAGTCCTCCTTAAAAGTTGCTTGCAAATATATAGGGCAATCCCTAGTAAATATTGAAATACTCGTAAGACTTCTTACTTTAAATACTATACCGTAAAAACGTTTTCGAAATAAAGTGCATGATCACGAATAGAAATTCATTGTATCGCTTTGAAAAAATCCAGTCAATTCAAATGATCGGAATAACAACGAACTTCTTATTTCTATATTGTCTCTTTTTTTCGCGAACTTGTCTAGAGGTCTTCACAACATATTTGTTTTTTATTTATGATTTGTAAAATTTTCTTCATATTTTTTAGAATATCACTTGACTAAAGTAAGTAACTAATTTACCATTACTTACATAACATAAGTTAATAACTTTTAGGAGGTTTTATAAATGATGAACATGGGTCTACTTATTATTCGTCTTATTATCGGAATTTCATTTATGGGACATGCTGCTCAAAAATTATTCGGCTGGTTTGGTGGCTACGGCCTAAAAGGAACAGGCGGCTGGATGGAATCTATCGGCTTACGTCCTGGTGTATTTATGGCCTTTATGGCTGGTGCAACTGAACTATTAGGTGGTTTCTTATTCGCAGCAGGTGTCTTCACTTGGGTTGGTGCACTACTTATTGTCGGTACAATGTTAGTTGCAATTATTACAGTTCATGGAAAAAACGGTTTCTGGGTAACAGAAAATGGATTCGAATATAACTTAATCTTAATTGCTGTTGCAGTAGGTATTGCTTTAATCGGCCCTGGTGCTTATACTTTATTTTAATCAACCATCTCAGATTCAAGATATTTAAAGGAGCCTATTTCCAAACTGGAAATAGGCTTTTCTTTGTACAATAATATATCCGCGTAACTCCGGATTTATCGGCGGTTCGACACAAGATATCGACCAGTAGACAAATTTCGCCACCTCCGCATCTCCCGATATATGTTTGCTCATCTCTCTGCACAAAAATTGAAAAAAAGAAGGAGTTTTCTAGTCGTATCTTGTAAACAAACAAGGAAGCATTTCTAAAAAGAAGGGAGATTACGAATATGATTTCCATTAACCCAAACGAACAAACAGAACGAGAGAATTATAAATTGTTAACGGGAAGTATTATCCCGCGCCCTGTCGCATTCGTCACTTCTTTGACACAAGATGGCGTTTTAAACGGGGCTCCTTACAGCTATTTTAATATTGTTGCTGCCAATCCTCCGCTCATCTCTGTTTCTGTACAAAGAAAAGAAGGTCATCGCAAAGATACATCACGAAATGCAATTGAAAAAGGAGAATTTGTTGTACATATTTCCGATGAATCTTATGTGGAAGCTATTAATGAAACCGCTGCAAATCTTCCTCCTCATCAAAGTGAAATTGAACGTGCAAAATTGACTCCTATTGATAGTGATGTTATTTCTGTACCAGGTGTAAAAGAAGCAAATATTCGAATGGAATGTGTATTAGAACGCGCGATTCCTCTTGGCGGAACAGAGGAATCCCCAGCATGCGATCTACTCATTGGGCGTGTTGTTCGTTTTCATGTTGCTGAACACTTATATGAAAACGGGCGTATCCATGCTGAAGGACTAAAACCAGTCAGCCGACTTGCTGGTCATAACTATGCGAAACTAGGCGAACAATTTGAATTAGTGCGCCCTATTTAAAAGAAAAACCCCCGCATATCTCGCGGGGGTTTTAAAAACAACTCAAATTTGCTCTTTATTTTCCTCAGGAAGAATATTGTTTGCCTTCTTTGGTTTCCCAAGCTTTATAACAAAGAAATATAAAGATAGCAATGTAAGCAAAAATACAATTAAAAATGGATACGGTGAATAAAACGCACGAGCTGTTTCTGTTTTACCTACAATAAATTTGAAAGAATCGATATCTAGAAATTCAGCAAACATTTGTACTCCGAGCATGCTAAACCAAAAGACAAAAAAACTAATCATGATTCCAAAAATTTGTTTTACTCTTGTCATTTGTATCATCCTTTCTATATATGGAAAGTATCTTATCATGAAGAGTATAAATAGAAATGGGATTTCTTACAGAAAGGTATTTATCATATCGAATAATAGAAACTTTTAAACATCATCATTCTTTTCCGCAATCCTCTTAGAAAAATATTTCATATCCTATTTTCAAGACTCTTGCTCTTTCTCATTTTCTTACATAATAACAAGATTATAGCGGAAAAAGAAGATACAATCCAAATCCAACTAGAATGATCCCCCCAAAAACTTCTCCATATGTACCAAGCATATGCTTTGCATGTCTTCCTAATAATAAGCCAGCCCACGCTAAAATCATGCTGATGAAGCCAAAAAGCAATATCGTCCAAATCATCTGTGCCCCATAAATCCCGAGGCTTAACCCGACTGAAAAGCTATCAATACTTACACTAAATGCGAATATAAGCAAACTAATCCCGGCAGGAGCCGCCCTTGTATCTTCATTTTCTAAAAGTGAAGAGTACACAATATAAAAACCTAACCCAATTAACAAAATAGCCCCAGCGAGTGTAGCAATTTGACCAAATTTTTCTGATAACAGTCGTCCAAGAACCATCCCTAAAAAGGGCATCAGAATATGAAATATACCGATTGTTACCCCAATATAAAAAATTTGTCGGACTTTAAGCGTGACCATCCCCATGCCGAGGCTTACAGAAAATGCATCCATTCCTAAGGCAAAAGCCATAATGATTAAAGGTATGAATTGTTCAATCATCGTTCTCGTCCCTCCTCGGACTTGCTACTTCACCATATGCTCATCCGAGGAAAAATAGAATCTATGAAAGTTTCTCATCTATCAATTCATACCTTAACATGTAAGTACTGACTATACTTTTATGCTTGTACACATATGAAAAAGGCGAGTGATACACTCGCCTATTCTTCAACAATAATATGGTGCCCTGCCGCTTTTATTAAACGATTCATAATTGCATTTCCAATTCCTTCATTTGGAAACGATTCACTAAAAATGCAATCTACCTTGCTTGTATCAAACGTTCTGAGCACATCATATAATTTTGTTGCAACACTTGCTAAATCCCTTCTTAATCCACAAGATAATACAACATCCGCCTGATATACGTGCTGATATTCTTCTGTTGTTAATACACCAACCGTATATCCCTCTCGTTTCTTTTTCTCCACAAGTTGTTGAATAAAGTCACGCGACCCTTCCACAATACTAAGTGGTGCCTTCGGGGCATAATGCGTATATTTCATCCCTGGCGCTTTCGGTTTTTCCTTTTCATCTTTCAGCGCTGGATCAAAAGAAACCGGACCAATTACTTCTTCTAACTGCTCTTTCGTAATCCCGCCTGGACGTAAAATGGTTGGCACCTTACTTGTGCAGTCAATGACTGTCGATTCAACTCCAACACCAGTTGCTCCACCATCAACAATCCCCGCAATTTTTCCATTCAAATCTTCATATACGTGAGAAGCTAAAGTCGGACTTGGGCGTCCAGAACGATTAGCACTTGGTGCTGCAACTGGAACGTTTGCTGCTTCAATAAGCGCCAGTGCTACTTCATGGTCAGGCATCCTAACACCAACTGTATCTAGCCCTGCTGTAACCTTCTCTGAAATACCGTCCTTTTTCGGTAAAATAATTGTCAGTGGCCCTGGCCAAAAGTGCTTCATTAACACTTCGGCAACAGGTGGAACCTCCCTAACAATATCAGTTAATTGTGACTTCGAGCCAATATGAACAATAAGAGGATTATCACTTGGTCTGCCCTTTGCTTCAAATATTTTTACAATGGCTTCATCATTCATTGCGTTTGCTCCAAGTCCGTATACTGTTTCTGTCGGAAACGCAACTGCCTCATTTTCTCGTAATAATTTTGCTGCTTCTTGTAATTGTGGATAATCTTTTTTTATTTCCACAGAATTATCCACAACCCACATATTTGTATGCATTTTTTTCCACGTCCTTTTCTCCCATGAAATACATATGTATTTTTAGTTTACTATGACAGTTATCCAAAAAACAAACCGTATTTATCCACAAAATGTGGATAAATTAAATTAATCCGTGGATAACTTTGTTAATAGCTGACAATTTAGTATTATTACATTCTGCTGTTTTATGTTTTCACAAAAATGTTCTAGCTGTTGAATCTCTATAGGAACCTCTTCTTTTTCCACAGGTCTAAAATGAAAAAACTGAAAGATTGTTATAGATTGTAGATGATTTGTGAGTAAATATAGTTGTTCTATCTTTTTTTCTTTCATATACCGCAAAAACATTTCAAAAAAATATAAGAAAGTTTTCTTATCCACAACTGGTGTGAATAAACATGAACGAACGAGTGCATTTTGTCCTTCCCGTTCATATCCAATAACAGCTTGTATCATTCCTTTATCTTCTAAAATCATAAATTGTTCGTACAGCCCATTTATTTTATCATCTTTTTTATTAGCTTGTCCGAAAAAAGAATGCAATCTTTCAATATCATTCTTCGTTGCAAAAAAAATCTTTTTCATAATAAATCCCTCCTCATTTTTATATATGAAGAGGGATTTAGGAATAGTACTTATTTAGAAAATAAAGATGAAACAGCCTCAACAATAAATAATTTCACTTCAGGTTCTTCTTCAGACTCTACTACTTCCACCTTTTGATCTTGTTTTTTATCCGCAGACTCTTTTGTTTTTTCCACAGTTTCCACAGTTTCCACCGTTTCTAATGTATCGCTTTTTTCTTGATCCTTTGTTTCTTTCAGATTATCTTGTGCTTTTTTCGTCACTACCTGTTTTACTCCTTCTTTTACTCGCTCTTGCTGATTATTCCCTTTTCGCTGCACTTTATCTTTGTTTACCTCTTTGGTAGGCTCTTCTTCTTTTTCAAGCTGCGGTGTTACTTCCTCTGCTTGATTCAGCGATTCAGCCTTTACAACTTTCTCTTCTTTCTCGACAGCTGTACCGCTCGAAAAATCCATAAAGCACATTGGCGGGAATAATACACACCACCAGTTTGCTCCCTCTCCCTTTCCAATCGTAATTAATACCGCTTCATATTCTCCTGCTGGATAAATAAAGTTACCATAAACCTTTGTAGGAAATTTTATATTCTTTCCAAATGTAACTTGAAATGATTCCTTACTCCCTTCTTCTTGTAACGTATAAGCAACTGTTTTTTCGATTTCTGGGATATGACTTTGAATGACTTGACGCGCTTCCTCAAAGGTTTTTAAATCTGCTACCCAACCATCAATTTGCGCTTTTACTTCATCGCGTACTTTTCGCTTTAATGCTTGATCTTTATCTGAATCACTATTTGCTAAAATCCGAAGACGAACTGCTTCTTTCGGAATCACCGCTGGTCCTTTCGCATCAGCTTTCATATATCCAAACTGCACAAGTAACTGTGCACCAATTAATAGTAAAAGAAAATAAGCAATCACTTGTTTTTTCATTTCCTCCACCGTCCCTTCTAGAAACAGTGTGGACAGACTTTCATCTGTCTAAACTATTAAATTCAAAATCTATGTAAATTTTTTATACAAAAATAGAGCAAGGCTTATGCCTTACTCCATTTCCGCAAAGACCATGCGATCTTTTCCATTAATATCGAAAACCACTTCTACATGAGCATGTGGGAAAGTATCTTCTAATAGCCCTTTTACATCTTCTCCTTGCCCTACACCAACTTCAAAAGCAACAAGCGCTTTTTTCTGTAATACACGAGGCAACTCTTCCATAAAACGGCGATAAAAATCAAGACCATCTGCTCCACCAACAAGCGCTCGCTTCGGCTCATGTTCTTTCACAACAGAAGATAATCCTTTCCAATCTTCCTCCGGTATATACGGAGGATTAGAAACAACAACGTCTAATTTTTTCCCTGTTTCATAAAATGGTGATAATAAATCTCCGTGATAAAATGTCACATTTGCTCCCAATGATGTTGCATTTTGTTTGGCAACTTCAATGGACTCTTGAGCAATATCTACCGTATATACATGAAGATTTTGATTCTCTAATGCAAGTGTAATGGAAATAGCTCCACTTCCTGTTCCAATGTCAGCTACATGAAGCTCTTGATTACCAAAATTACGCTGAATTCTCTCCAGTACACCAACTATAAGTTCTTCTGTTTCTGGGCGCGGTATTAGCACTTCCTCATTTACAAAAAAGGATCGACCATAAAACATCTCATATCCCATTAAATATTGAACAGGCATTCCATCAATATGTTTATGAATCAACTCTTTAAAACGCTTTTCTTGTTCGTTAGATATCTCTTCACGCATATTCATCATTAAACCCGTTCGATTTGTGTTTAATACATGACAAAGGACGATTTCTCCCGCATTTTCATCTCGCCCGTTCTCTTGTAAAAAAGAAGAAGCCCATTTCAGGGCTTCATAGACACGCATTACTCAGCGGCCTCCATCTTCTTCGCCTGATCTTCCATTACTAGCGCGTTGATGAAATCATCTAACTTACCTTGTAAAATTTGATCTAGCTTTTGAATCGTTAAGCCGATTCGATGGTCTGTAACACGGTTTTGCGGGAAGTTATACGTACGAATACGCTCAGAACGATCCCCCGTACCAACAGCTTGTTTACGGTTTTGATCATACTCAGCTTGCGCTTCTTGCCTAAATTTATCATAAATACGCGCACGTAATACTTTCATTGCCTTTTCTTTGTTCTTAATTTGTGACTTTTCATCCTGACAAGATACAACTACACCAGTTGGTAAGTGAGTTAAGCGTACCGCTGACATTGTTGTATTAACACTTTGTCCACCAGGACCACTAGAAGCAAATGTATCCACACGAATATCCTTTTCATGAATATCGATTTCTACTTCTTCCGCTTCTGGTAATACAGCTACTGTTGCTGTAGATGTGTGAATGCGTCCACCAGATTCCGTTTCTGGAACACGTTGTACACGATGCGCACCGTTTTCGAATTTCAACTTCGCATATGCGCCTTTACCGTTAATCATAAAGATAATCTCTTTATATCCACCTAATTCTGTGTAACTTGCTTCGATAATGTCTGTTTTCCATCCTTGCATCTCAGCATAACGACTATACATACGATATAAATCGCCAGCAAATAAAGCTGCCTCATCACCACCAGCTGCACCGCGAATTTCAACAATAACGTTCTTATCATCATTCGGATCTTTTGGTACAAGTAAAATTTTCAAACGATCTGATAATTCCTTCTCCTGTACCTCTAAATCTGAAACTTCTTCCTTTACCATTTCACGCATCTCAGCATCTAATTTATCTTCTAACATCGCTTTCGCATCTTGCAATTGCTCACGAACATCTTTATACTCACGATACACCTCTACCGTTTCTTGAATATCAGATTGTTCCTTTGAATACTCACGAAGCTTATTAGAATCATTAATAACCGCTGGGTCACTTAATAACTCATTTAACTTCTCATAACGATCCTCTACAGCTTGCAAACGATCTAACACATCATTCACCTCAACATCCTAGTATCTAATATCAATAGTATATGGCACAAAATAAAAAAAACGCAAATTATATTTAAAAGCGAAGGCAGCTCGCTCAGAATGGGAGGAGGATGGAGCTTCTGACAATGAGGCGTTCTTTGCCTCGCCGGGAAGAAGCGAAGCCTCCGACCATTCTTGCCGCCGGAGAGCTAGATATCCCCTAAACGACCGACTGTTCTTGCTACCAATTTCCGAAAAAAACCCGCCTTATGTAGCGAGTTTCATTTATCTTTGCTTTGTAGGCACCGCATGACAATGACGGCAACGCGGTTCATACGATTCTGAAGCACCCACTAAAATAATTGGGTCATCAAACGCAGCTGGTTCATCATTAATTAAGCGTTGTGTACGACTAGCTGGAGAACCACATACGGAACAAACCGCTTGTAATTTTGTTACATATTCAGCAATCGCCATTAGCTGAGGAACTTGTCCAAATGGTAGACCACGGAAATCTTGGTCTAAACCGGCCACAATCACGCGATAGCCTCGATTTGCCAAAATTTGCACCACTTCCACAATGTCCTCATCAAAAAATTGCACCTCGTCGATTGCAATCACATTCATATCTTCTGTCACATATTTAAATATATCTTTCGAAGCTGATACAGGAACTGCTTTCACCTTCATGCCATTATGTGAAACAACATCTTCTTCACTATAACGATTATCAATACAAGGTTTAAAAACAATCGCATTCTGCTTCGCAAATTGCGTACGACGTACACGGCGGATGAGCTCTTCTGATTTTCCAGAAAACATACTCCCGCAAATCACTTCAATCCAACCATTTTGATTTATTAAGTACATGGAGCTCTCCTTTCAGCTACTTTTCCTATGTAAAGTAGGGTAAAGGTTATATTTTCGCAAAAAAAACAGACAAGCGAATAGATACACTTGCCTGTTTTATGTTTTTTATTACTTAAGACCGTATTTCTTATTGAAGCGGTCAACACGTCCGTCTGCAGTAGCAAACTTCTGACGTCCAGTGTAGAATGGGTGAGAATCAGAACTGATCTCAACTTTAATTAATGGATAAGTGTTTCCATCTTCCCATTCGATTGTTTCGCTAGAACCTTTAGTAGATCCGCTTAAGAATTTGAAGCCTGTGTTTGTATCCATAAATACAACTTTCTTGTAATCTGGATGGATTCCTGCTTTCATTCTTTTCATCTCCTTCCGCCCTGAATCATTTTCGAAACAGAGTTTTTCATCTCTAGCTGCATTCACAACTATATTGATGAAGCACATATGATGAAATTATAACAAGGCTCACACCATTTTGCAACTACCTGTTTTTAGCATTATAAAAAATAAAAGCGCAGGCGGCTCGTTCAGAATGGGAGGGGGATGGAGCTTCTGACAATGAGGCGATTTCTGCCTCGCCAGGAAGAAGCGAAGCCTCCGACCATTCTTGCCGCCGGAGCTGGATACCACCTAAAAGCGAAGGCGGCTCGCTTAGAACAGAAGGGCGTTGGAACCCCCTGACAAAGAGGCGCTCTTTGCCTCGTCGGAAGGGGTGAAACGACCGACTGTTCTTGCCACCGGAGCTGGATACCACCTAAAAGCGAAGGCGGCTCGCTTAGAACAGAAGGGCGTTTGGAACTCTCGACTGAGAAACTGTTACATACCCACAATACATAAAAAAACTCGCTTACTATAATATAAGCGAGTCCCAACCTTTTTATCCCTTTACTTCGTTGTTACATATCTTTTGGAGTCTGCAACAATATTTTGTAAAAATTCCTCATTTGTTTTCGTTTGGCGAAGTTTACGTAAGAAACTTTCAACAAAGTCTGGTGTATCACGCATTGTTTTACGAATACCCCATAGCTTGTCTAAATGTTCCTTTGGAATTAATAAATCTTCTTTACGTGTACCAGAGCGGCGAATATCAATCGCTGGGAAAATACGACGCTCAGCTAACGAACGATCTAAATGAAGTTCCATATTTCCTGTTCCTTTAAACTCCTCATAAATTACATCATCCATACGAGAACCTGTATCCACAAGCGCTGTTGCTAAAATTGTTAAACTACCGCCCTCTTCGATATTACGGGCCGCCCCGAAAAATCGTTTCGGTCTATGGAATGCAGCTGGATCAATACCACCTGATAATGTACGTCCACTTGGCGGAATAACAAGATTATAAGCACGCGCTAAACGAGTAATACTGTCCATTAAAATAACAACGTCTTTTTTATGCTCTACAAGACGCATTGCACGTTCTAGTACAAGTTCGGCAACTTTAATATGATTCTCAGGTACCTCATCGAATGTAGAACTTACAACATCACCTTTGACAGATCGTTCAATATCCGTTACTTCCTCCGGACGCTCATCAATTAAAAGCACAATTAATTCTGCCTCTGGATGATTCGTTGTGATACTGTGAGCAATTTCCTTTAATAAGATTGTTTTACCAGCTTTTGGAGGCGCAACAATTAAACCACGTTGTCCAAACCCAACTGGTGCAATTAAATCCATAATGCGCGTAGATAATTTCTTTGGTTCCGTCTCCAATTTCATCTGTCGATTTGGATATAAAGGTGTTAATGCAGGAAAATGTACACGTTCTTTTGCAGATTCTGGATCATCACCATTTACTGCTTCAACCTGTAGTAATCCAAAGTAGCGTTCATTTTCTTTCGGTGGTCGTACTTTACCAGAAACTTTATCCCCGTTGCGCAAATCAAAACGGCGAATTTGCGAAGCTGAAATATAAATATCTTCTGAGCTTGGAGAGTAGTTAATTGGGCGTAAAAATCCAAATCCCTCGGATTGAATAATCTCTAGTACACCTTCCATGAAAAAGAAGCCTTCTTTTTCTGCACGAGCTTTTAATATAGCAAAAATTAACTCTTTCTTTGTTAATTTACTGTAATACGAAATTTTATATTCTTTCGCATGCTCGTATAATTCTTTTAATTTCATGTTTTCTAATGCTGCAATTGACAAATTCATTCAGACACCACACTTTAATATTATTCTCTTTTTATATGGGTAAAGGGAAAATACGGAAGGTAAATACATAAAAATGAAAGGCAAATAAGTTCAAGTAAGATAATATTCACTATTGTAACCCTTTTGCCTAGTTTTAATCAATACGTTGTCACACAAATACAACAAGCGAAGACAAAAAATTTTGTCTCCGCTTGTGAAATGTAACTTCCAGTTCCTCTATCTAACTCATTTTAGAAGAGTATCGCGTTACTTCTTCCATTCTAAACAAGCTACTTATGCTTTTTATTTAATCTAGCTTCAGCAGCTAGAATCTCCAGTCATTTCGCTTCTTCCTACGAGGCAAAGTGCGCCTCTCCGTCTGAAGCTCCATCCCCCTTCCATTCTGAACGAGCTGCTTACGCTTTTTTATTTGATAACTAGGTTTGGTTTTTTGTTTAGACTGTGGCGCCCGTCAACGAAGCGAACGGTTCCAGATTTCGCACGCATAACGAGGGATTGTGTTGTGCCGACGCTACCTTTGAATTGAACCCCGCGCAATAATTCTCCATCTGTTACACCTGTTGCTGCAAAGATTGCATCATCACCTTTAACCAAATCTTCCATGCGAAGAACACGGTTTATATCTCCAATGCCCATTTTTTTACAGCGAGCTAATTCAGTTTCATTTTGCGGAAGTAATTTCCCTTGAATCTCGCCACCTAGACATTTTAATGCAACTGCCGCAAGTACTCCCTCAGGCGCACCGCCAGAACCGAATAAAATATCTACACCTGTACGATCAAATGCAGTATTAATCGCTCCAGCAACATCACCATCATTAATCAATTTAATACGAGCACCTGCTTTACGAATTTCTTCAATAATCTCTTGATGACGTGGTCTGTTAAGCACTGTTGCTACCACATCTTCAATATCTTTATTTTTTGCCTTTGCTACGGCATGTAAATTATCAATAATAGGAGCATTAATATCAACTGCACCAACCGCTTCAGGTCCAACTGCAATTTTATCCATGTACATGTCAGGGGCATGTAACAGGTTACCGTGATCGGCTATCGCAATAACAGCAAGAGCATTCCATCCTCCAGCTGCTACAATGTTTGTCCCTTCTAATGGGTCAACTGCAACATCAACACGAGGACCATATCCGGTTCCTAATTTTTCTCCAATGTACAGCATTGGTGCTTCATCCATTTCCCCTTCACCAATTACAACTGTACCTTTCATTGGAATTGTATCGAATACATCACGCATTGCAGATGTTGCTGCTCCATCTGCCTCATCTTTCTTCCCACGTCCCATCCAACGTGCTGATGATAATGCTGCAGCCTCTGTTACACGCACTAACTCCATAGATAAACTTCTTTCCACAATAATCCCTCTCCTTTGAGTCTTAATAGTCATGCCGTATTTTGTAAATTCTCTTTTTCTATCAAGTACCGTTTCTGTTACTCGTAACCCTTCGTTCTTCATTAACAAAAGTACTACATATTACCTTTTTCGTCATATAATGACAATACATGTTATGCATTCTTCATTTCTTCAATTTCTTGCTGCGTCATTTGTTCTCGCCAAATGTTCGCACCAAGCCCCTTAAGCTTGTCTACTATATTTTCATAACCCCGGTCTATATGTTCAAGTCCTGTTACTTCTGTAATTCCATCTGCCATTAAACCAGCAATAATAAGTGCTGCTCCTGCCCGTAAGTCACTTGCTTTCACTTTTGCACCTTGCAGTGATACAGGTCCTGTTACAATCGCAGAACGACCTTCTACCTTAATTTTCGCATTCATTCGGCGCAGCTCATCAATATGTTTAAAGCGTGCTCCGTAAATTGTATCTGTTACAACACCTGTACCATATGCTTTCGTTAAAAGCGTTGTAAAAGGTTGTTGCAAATCTGTTGGAAACCCTGGATATACTAATGTCTTTATATCCACTGTTTTTAATTTGCGATTTCCATTTACTTTAATTTGATCATCATGCGTTTCAACTTGTACACCAGCTTCCCTCAGCTTTGCCGTAACAGATTCTAAATGCTGCGGAATCACATTATCAACCGTTACTTCGCCACCAGAAGCAGCACCTAAAATCATATATGTCCCAGCTTCAATGCGATCAGGAATAATCGTATGGTGACATCCATGCAGAGACTCTACGCCATCGATACGAATGACATCTGAACCAGCGCCTTTAATTCGAGCGCCCATACTTGTCAATAAAGTAGCTACATCAATAATTTCCGGTTCTTTTGCTGCATTTTCAATTATCGTTCTACCTTTTGCCCTTACAGCTGCTAGCATAATATTAATGGTTGCTCCGACGCTTACTACATCTAAATAAATTCGCGCCCCACACAGCTCATCCGCTCTTAAATAGATAGCACCTTGTTCATTTGTTACGTGTGCACCTAACGCTTCAAACCCTTTAATGTGCTGATCAATTGGTCTTGGCCCTAAGTGACATCCACCAGGAAGCCCAATTACAGCTTTTTTGAAACGGCCAAGCATAGCGCCCATCAAATAGTATGAAGCACGCAATTTTTTTACTTTTCCATTTGGCAAAGGCATGGCAACCATTTGGGAAGGATCAACAATCATCTCTTCCTCTTGCCCATACGTTACAGTTCCTCCAATTTCCTCTAATAAGTCCCCTAACATTTTTACATCTGAGATATTAGGCACACCACCAATGGTTACTGGAGTATCAGCCAAAATTGTCGCTGGAATTAGAGCGACAGCACTGTTCTTTGCACCGCTCACGCGAATTGATCCATTTAAAGGTCTTCCACCTTCAATCAGCAACTTTTCCATGTTGAGCTCCCTTCCTGTGAATGTATTTACTTTCCTTAAGAATCCCCCACTTGGTCAACAAACTATGTAAAACATTTTATTTTAGTCTGAACTTAACAAGCAGTAAGACCTCACCTAAAAATTGTTATATCTTTCGTGAATAGATGAAGACTCACTGCCTGTCAAGATTGATTCGTTCATCATCTTACATACGTTATTACATTTCTTAATAGGACTGCGTTTTGTTCAATTTCTATATAGGGCGTACAAAGAAATTTAGAAATTTAATTAATCTTAAGACTTGTTCACGCTTTCATTATACAACGAAAGGAAACCGTCTAAAAGAGTAGACGGTTTCCAAAACGGAATTTTATTCTTACGCTTTACCGTTAGAACCGAATTCACGAATTTTACCAATAACAGTTGCTTTGATAGCTTCGCGGCCAGGTCCGATAAATTTACGAGGATCGTAAACTTCTTGGTCTTTGTTTAATACTTCACGAACAGCTTTTGTAAACGCGATTTGGTTTTCAGTGTTTACATTGATTTTTGAAGTACCTAAAGAAATAGCTTTTTTGATATCAGCAGTTGGGATACCAGTACCACCGTGAAGTACTAAAGGTACACCAGTTAGGTCACGAACTTGTTCCATTTCTTTAAATCCTAAGTTAGGCTCACCTTTGTAAGGACCGTGTACAGAACCTAAAGCTGGAGCTAGGCAATCGATACCTGTTGCTTCAACAAGGTGTTTACATTCTTCAGGATCAGCATAGATAATGCCATCAGCGATTACGTCGTCTTCTTGCCCACCAACTGTTCCAAGTTCAGCTTCTACAGATACGTTACGAGCATGTGCGTATTCTACTACTTTTTTAGTAGTTTCAACGTTTTCTTCAAATGGGTGGTGAGAAGCGTCAATCATTACAGATGTGAAACCTGCATCAATTGCTTCTTTACATTTTTCAAAGCTTGAACCATGATCAAGATGGATCGCTACAGGAACAGTGATGTTCATTTCTTCGATTAAAGCTTTAACCATAGCTACAACTGTTTTGAAACCAGTCATATGACGAGCTGCACCTTCAGATACACCTAGGATTACAGGAGATTTTTCTTCTTCTGCAGCTGCTAAAATAGCTTGAGTCCATTCTAAGTTGTTAATATTGAATTGACCAACTGCGTATTTTCCTTCTAGTGCTTTGTTTAGCATTTCTTTCATGGAAACTAAAGGCATGGTGAATCCTCCTAAAAAACGTTTTTTGTATCCGATAAGTTCTTATCGCTGGTAGTATGACCAGAATAAGGAAGATTATGTATATCAACATACCGGACTTTTTTCTACACTCAATAGGATAACAACTTGTACTCAAAAACTCAACTGTATTCACCTGCTCACCAACCCATGTAAACGCTTTTTTCCATTTTTTTTATAAAAAATTCATTTTTTATGATTCTACAGCGATTTCATTTCTCACAGCTTGACGAATTTCATCGATATCAAATGGTTTTGCAAAATGCATTAAAGCACCTAGATCTTTCGCTTCTTGAATCATATCTAGCTCTCCATAAGCCGTCATTAAAATCACTTTAATATCTGCATTGATTTCTTTAACATGCTTTAAAATCTCTATACCATCCATCCCTGGGATTTTCATATCTAATATTACTAAATCCGGATTATCTTTTTTTACAATATCTAAAGCTTGAAATCCATTTGCAGCTTGGAACGTTTGATAACCTTCTTTTTGAAACACTTCGTGCAATAACACGCGAATGCCATATTGATCATCAACGATTAAAATTTTCCCTTCCATAATCCCCAACCTTTCTATGTAAGTACAAGATTTGAAGCTTCTTAATATCTTATTCGATTTACTTTCTTTATTTTTTATCAAATTCCTTCCTGTTCTTTCTTATTTTACCGCTTCCCATTTTGATATGCTACCCTTATCACTTCTCCTTTCTTTTAAAAATAAGATATAATGAAAGCCGCCTCAACATATTTGAAAGGAGCCTTACAATGTTAAAGATTTTTTCCACCCAACTTAGCGGTTACTTTACAAGAATTTCTCAAAAAGAAGAGATGAATATAGAAGATAGTGCGCGCTTACTTGCACAAGCATTAGTCGGCGATGGTATCATTTATTTGCATGGTAAAAACGAAATGGAAGGTGTTGTAGCCGAAGCTTTATATGGTGCAGAGCCACTTCCAAGAGCGAAGCACCTCATAGAACATGGAAAGCAAGCAGAAGTCACTTCCGCAGATCGTGTACTCCTCATCAGTCGTTTCTCAACAGATGAAGAAGTTGTTTCCATCGCCAAGAAATTGCAAGAAGAGGGCCACTCTATCGTTGGCATTTCAGCGATTCAAGAAGGCGCTGAATCCCTAGAACACTTTACAGATGTACATATTGATACAAGGTTATTAAAAGGCTTAATTCCAAATGATGAAGGTAACCGTTATGGGTTCCCAAGTTTAATCTTATCCTTATTTGCATATCATGGTTTAAAATTTACAATTGATGAGATGATTGAAGAATATACATGATACATGTCGGCTAACTGACAAACCAATACGAAGAATCGAAAAAGAGCTCGTCCAAAAGTATACATTTGGAACGAGCCCTTTTTTCTTACTTGCTTTCTTTATTTGTAATAGAAGCTTGTACGAAATCACGGAACAATGGTTGTGGACGATTTGGACGAGATACAAGTTCTGGGTGGAACTGTGCAGCCACAAACCATGGATGATCTTGTAATTCAACGATTTCTACTAGACGGCCATCTGGACTTGTACCAGAGAAGATAAATCCAGCGTTTTCCATCTCTTGACGGAATTGATTATTGAATTCATAACGATGACGGTGACGTTCATATACAACTGGCTCGTTATAAGCTCTGTAAGCATTTGTTTCTGGAGTCAGCTTACATGGATATAAACCAAGACGAAGTGTACCACCTAAGTCTTCTACATCTTTTTGTTCTGGTAATAAGTCGATAATTGCGTAAGGCGTGTCAGGATTGATTTCAGAAGAATTCGCTCCTTCTAATCCTAATACGTTACGTGCAAATTCGATTGATGCAAGTTGCATACCTAAGCAAATTCCTAAGAATGGAACTTTATTTTCACGTGCATATTGGATTGCAACGATTTTTCCTTCTACACCGCGGTCACCAAAGCCACCAGGTACAAGGATTCCATCTGTGTCGCCAACTAATTCTTTTACATTTTCTGCTGTTACATGCTCAGCATTTACCCATTTTACTTCTACATCTGTATCAAATGTGTATCCTGCATGGCGAAGTGCTTCTACAACAGAAATGTATGCATCTTGAAGCTCTACATATTTACCAACAAGAGCAATTCTTGTTTTCTTAGACAGGTTACGTACTTTATCAACTAATGCTTTCCACTCTGTCATATCTGCTGGAGCGTTGTCTAGTTTTAAATGATCGCAAACGATTTGGTCCATATTTTGCTCTTGAAGAGATAATGGAACTGCATATAATGTGTCTGCATCTGCAGCTTCAATAACTGCTTTTGGATCAATATCACAGAATAATGCAAGTTTATCTTTCATATCTTGAGAAACAGGCATTTCTGTACGAACAACGATAATATTTGGCTGAATACCTAAGCTACGAAGTTCTTTAACGCTATGTTGCGTTGGCTTTGTTTTCATTTCACCCGCTGCTTTTAAGTACGGAATTAATGTACAGTGAATATACATTACGTTATCGCGACCAATGTCGCTCTTAATTTGGCGAATTGCTTCTAGGAATGGTAGAGACTCGATATCACCAACAGTTCCACCAATTTCTGTAATAACAACATCCGCATTTGTTTCGCGACCAGCACGGAATACACGCTCTTTAATTTCGTTTGTAATATGAGGAATAACTTGTACTGTTCCTCCTAAATATTCACCACGACGCTCTTTTTGAAGAACCGAAGAATAAATTTTACCAGTTGTTACGTTGCTGTATTTATTTAAATTAATATCGATAAAACGCTCGTAGTGACCAAGGTCTAAGTCTGTTTCCGCACCATCATCTGTTACGAATACCTCACCATGTTGATATGGACTCATTGTCCCTGGGTCTACGTTAATGTATGGGTCAAATTTTTGGATGGTTACATTTAAACCACGATTTTTTAAAAGTCTTCCAAGAGATGCTGCTGTAATCCCTTTACCTAAAGACGATACTACACCGCCTGTTACAAAAATATACTTAGTCATGAAAGTACTCCCTTCTGCTTTCTTGTTATATAATCACCGTTGCAAAGCGCAACGTATGTAGATAACAATGTATCTATCTTATTGTTAGACTCTTTTTATTTTCTAAACAAAAAACAAAAAAGAAAATTGCTCCCCTCATTACAAAACGCAATAAGTAGGGAGCAATTTTCTTTTATATTTACACTTAAAAAGTATGATCGTCCTTTTTTAAAGAGCCCAAAAATGATTCTACATGGACGATAATGAAAAGTCAAGGACTACAGCTCTTCATCTTCCTCTTCAGTTTCATCATACTCAAGTTCGTCATCACCAAAATCATCGTCTTCATCTAAATCATCAAGATCATCGTCTTCATCAAGAACCTCGTCTAAATCATCGATGTCTTCCTCATCTTCTTCATCTAAATCGTTGAAGTCATCCTCGTCTTCAATGTAATCATCAAAGTCGTCATCTTCTTCAACTTTACGTTTCTTCTTAGCTTTAGGTTGAGGTAAGATTTCTTCATCAATTTGTTCATATGGATACCAAGTGCGAAGGCCCCAACGATTTTCTCCTAAATTGATGAAACGTCCATCGATATTTAAATCTGTATAAAATTGTGCAATTCGCGCATTCACTTGCTCTTGAGATAATCCAAGTACTTGAGCAACTTCTTGAACTAAATCCTGGAATGACGTTGCTTGTTTTTTGTCCTCTAACACACTATGTACAACTTCAATCATGGAAAATTCTTGTAGCTCTTCTGGAGAATATTGCTTAAAATCCACTTATGCGGCACTTCCTTTCTAAAAATATAATCCTATATATAACGGCCTATTTAAAAAAATCCATACTATTCATTATAAACAAAACTCCAGCAAATATGCTACAAAAAAAACGTGAAACTTTCACAAGTGCTGAACAAAATAATCACAACTAGAATCCATTTTCATCCAAGATTTTTTCATATGACCGATTTGTCTATTTCGGAAGCATATGCGCTCCGTGCAATACATATCTAATTTGCATTTCTGTATACTCTTCTAGTGTATACATTTTTTGCAGCGCCCAACGTCTAAATCCCCACATTTGCCCTTGAATAAAAATATTATGAGCAAGCAATTGAATTTCCTTTTTTGTTAATGTGAATGTTCCATTTTCTGTACAATGCTCTAAAATCTTTTCAAACATCCCCACCATTTGAAACTCTTTTTCTAATACATATGGCAAAGATTCCTTTGGTAAAAAGCGAACTTCTTGATACATAATCAATACTTCTTCTTGTAATTCATCCATCACTTTAAAATAATTTGTTATCGCTTTTCTTAAACTTTCGACGCTACCCTTCTCTGTGCAAACGACTTCTTCCAACCGTTCTTTTACATGTTCGTAAATACTATCACAAACTAAATATAAAACATCATCTTTTGTACGAATATATTCATACAATGTACCAATGCTAAATCCCGCCGCTTTCGCAATCTCTCTCGTCGTCGTACGCGGAAACCCTTTTTGCTTAAAGAGCTGTACAGCTCCTTTAATCATTTGTTCACGTCTTAGTGCAACTAATTTCTCATCTTTTACTGATGCCTGCACGTTATGCTTAACCATCCCCTTCACCCCTCTTTCATTTGCAGAAAAAGCACAGGAGACTCCCTACGCTT
Source organism: Bacillus cereus group sp. BfR-BA-01522 (assembly GCF_022662635.1). Taxonomy (NCBI): domain Bacteria; kingdom Bacillati; phylum Bacillota; class Bacilli; order Caryophanales; family Bacillaceae; genus Bacillus; species Bacillus cereus group sp. BfR-BA-01522. The sequence continues at coordinate 122,066 of NZ_JAKUDY010000005.1, forward strand.
TTTCCTCTTATTTTGTTAACATACGAGAAATGACAAGCCTTTGAATCTCTTGCGTTCCTTCATAAATTTGTGTAATCTTTGCATCGCGCATAAAGCGCTCTACTGGATAATCCTTTGTATATCCGTAACCACCAAATATTTGAACTGCTTCCGTTGCTACTTTCATCGCTATATCTCCAGCAAATAACTTTGACATCGCGGATTCTTTTCCGTAAGGAAGCCCTTCAGATTCAAGCCAAGCCGCTTGATAAGTGAGTAACCTCGCTGCTTCTACATTCGTTGCCATATCCGCCAATTTAAAACTAATACCTTGCTGCGCAGCGATTGGTTTTCCAAACTGATGTCGCTCCCTCGCATATGCCACAGAAACATCTAAAGCAGCTTGGGCAATCCCTACTGCCTGCGCGGCAATGCCATTGCGACCGCCGTCTAGCGTCTGCATGGCAATTTTAAATCCTTGCCCTTCTTCGCCAAGTAAGTTTTCAACAGGAATGCGGCAATCTTCAAATATAATTTCTGTCGTTGGCGAAGAACGAATGCCAAGCTTACTTTCCTTCTTACCAATCAAGAATCCCGGCGCATCACTTTCTACAATAAAAGCGCTTGTGCCGCGCTGCTTCGCTTCTAGGTCAGTCAGCGCAAAAACAACGTAAATGTCCGCAATACCACCGTTTGTAATAAAAATCTTAGAACCATTTAAAATATAGTGATTTCCCTCGCGCCTTGCTGTCGTTTTCATCCCGCCTGCATCTGATCCTGAACCTGGCTCCGTTAAACCATATGCACCGATTTTCTTGCCTTCTGCCATCGGGCGTAAAAACTGTTGTTTTTGCGCTTCTGTGCCAAATGTAAAAATAGGCCATCCTGCCAAAGAAGTATGTGCAGATAACGTTACACCTGTCGAAGCGCAAGCACGCGATAATTCCTCTACTGCGATTACATATGCTAAGTAATCACTTCCAATTCCGCCATATTCTTCAGGCCACGGAATTCCTGTTAATCCAAGGGCTGCCATTTGATCAAATAAAGCGCGATCAAAACTTTCTTCTTCGTCTCGCTTTGCCGCTGTGGGAGCAACTTCATTCCTCGCAAAGTCGCGCACCATTTTTCGGATCATTTCATGTTCTGCAGATAGATTGAAATGCATAACCCTTTCCTCCCCATGCTCTTCTATTACAGTGCTCTACTAATTACAAGTCTTTGTATTTCACTCGTTCCCTCATAAATTTCACAAATTTTCGCATCGCGGAAAAATCTTTCTACGGGATACTCTTTTGTATAACCGTAACCGCCCAATACTTGAACTGCTTCAATTGCAACCTCCACTGCAGTTTTAGAAGCAAATAGCTTCGCAACTGAAGCCTCCTTCCCGCACGGAAGTCCCTGTGCTCTAAGCGAAGCCGCCCTATATACAAGCAGTCGTGCGGCTTCTACACTCGTTGCCATATCTGCCAGCTTAAAGCCAACTCCTTGCTGCGCGGCGATCGGCTTCCCAAATTGCTTGCGTTCTTTTGCATAGTCTACTGCACAAGCGAGTGCCGCTTCGGCGATGCCAAGCGCCTGTGCTCCAATTCCAATGCGACCAACGTCTAAATTCGCCATCGCAACTTTGAAGCCTTGTCCTTCTTCGCCAAGTAAATTCTCAGCTGGAACCTTCATATCTTCAAAAGTAAGCTGCACCGTACGAGAGCCATGAAGCCCCATCTTATGTTCATCTTTTCCAATAATTAAGCCTGGCGTCCCCTTCTCTACAATAAATGCAGATATTCCGCTCTTTCCTGCCTCTGGATTGGTAGAAGCAAATACGATATATGTATCTGCCTCGCCCCCATTTGTAATAAATATTTTGGAGCCATTTATTACATACTGATTCCCATCTTTGATAGCTCTTGATTTCAAACTGCCCGCATCAGATCCAGCACCTGGCTCCGTTAAAGCAAATGCCCCTAAATATTCACCTGTTGCAAGCTTTGAAACATACTTTTTCTTTTGCTCTTCTGTCCCAAAATATAAAATAGGATTTGTTCCAACGGACGTATGTACCGCTAAAATTACCCCAATGGCTGCACTTACCTTTGATAGTTCTTCAATCGCTAAAATATAAGAAATAAAGTCCATTCCAGCACCACCATACTTTGCCGGTGCTGGAATTCCCATCAATCCTAGTTCCCCCATTTTCTTTAAAATCTCTTTAGGAAACACCCCTTGTTCCATTTCTGGAACAAAGGGTGCAACTTCCTTTTGAGCAAAATCCCGAACCATCTTCCTCATCATTTGTTGTTCTTCTGTGAAACGAAAATTCATATACCTCGCCTCCGTTTGCTATCGGTCTTTTCAATTCTCTGGTAAGACTACTACTTTGAAAAAAGATGGAGACCTACCTTTTCTTCCCCTTTACTCATATACGTAAAAACCACGACCTGTTTTTCGACCGAGCCAGCCAGCATTTACATATTTCCGCAAGAGCGGACATGGACGATATTTGCTATCTCCTAAGCCCTCATGCAATACTTCCATAATGTATAAGCATGTGTCTAAGCCGATAAAATCTGCCAATGTTAATGGTCCCATTGGATGATTCATGCCAAGCTTCATGACCTCATCAATCGCCTCTTTCGTTGCGACACCTTCATATAGCGCATAAATTGCTTCATTAATCATCGGTAATAAAATACGATTCGAAACAAAACCAGGGAAGTCATTTACTTCAACGGGCACTTTCCCAATTTTCTTTGTAATATCTTCAATTGCTTTATACACGGCATCATCTGTTGCAAGTCCGCGAATAATCTCCACTAATTTCATTACTGGTACAGGATTCATAAAGTGCATACCAATCACTTTCTCTGGCCGATTTGTTGTTGCTGCTATTTCGGTAATTGGCAATGAAGAAGTATTTGTCGCTAAAATGGTATGTTCCGGAGCAATTTCATCTAAATTTGCAAAAATTTTCTTTTTGATATCCATTTTTTCTACAGCAGCTTCAATCACAAGATCTGCTTCTTTCACACAATCTAATTCAAGTATAGTTGTAAGACGGCGTAATGTTGCGTCCTTCGTCTCTTCATCCATACGTCCCTTTTCTACTTGGCGCGCTAAATTTCTCGTTATTACACCGAATCCCCTCTCTAATTGCTCTTGCTTTACATCTTGCATAAACACTTCATAGCCAGCCGTTGCACACACCTGTGCAATACCTGATCCCATTTGTCCGGCACCGATTACCACAATTTTTTGTATACTCATTTCTTCTCCCCCTTTTTATGAATGAACTTCAATCATAATTGCGTCACCTTGGCCACCGCCGCTACAAATCGAAGCGATTCCAATTCCGCCGCCGCGTTGCTTTAACGCATGAATCAAGGTAACAATAATCCGTGCTCCGCTCGCTCCAATCGGATGCCCCATCGCAACTGCTCCACCATTTACATTAATCTTTTCAGGGTCAATTCCGGCAATATTTGCACTCGCAATTGCAACTGCTGCAAAGGCTTCATTGATCTCAAATAAATCAATATCATCCACTGTTTTTCCAGTTTTCTTCAGCAGTTCATTTATTGCATAACCTGGCGTTCTCGGAAAATTCTTTGCTTCTACAGCAATTGCGGTATGCGCTAAAATTGTCGCTACTGGCTTTCTGCCTTCTTGCCGCGCTCTGTCCTCGCTCATTAATACAAGCGCCGCCCCGCCATCATTAAGGCCCGGTGCATTTCCAGCTGTTACTGCCGCTGTCTTATCAAAAACAGGCTTTAATGTAGCTAATTTTTCGATTGTTGTATCTGCACGTGGCGCCTCGTCCTTCGCCACAACGATCGGATCACCTTTGCGCTGCGGTACAGCTACAGGTACGATTTCCTCGTCAAATCTCCCTTCTTTCTGTGCCATAATTGCACGTTGATGACTGCGATACGCCCACTCATCTTGTGCTTCGCGAGAAATTCCTTCTTCCTTCGCTACCTCACCACCGTATACGCCCATATGGATGCCAGAGAATGAACATGTTAAGCCATCTACTATATTTAAATCCACAACTTGACTATGTCCCATTCGATATCCCCAACGCGCACCTTCTAAAATGTACGGACTGTTGCTCATGGACTCCATTCCGCCCGCTATAATTAACGTTTGATCCCCTGCGCGAATAATTTGATCCGCTAATGTCACAGCTCTAAGACCTGATGCACAAACTTTATTTATTGTTTCCGTACGCGTCTCCCAAGGAAGTCCGGCTTCCCTCGCTGCTTGGCGAGAAGGAATTTGCCCCTGTCCTCCTTGCAGAACCGTCCCGAATATCACTTCTTCTACATCGTCTTTGTTCACATTTGCTCTCTCAAGTGCAGCTTGAATGGCAATTCCTCCAAGCTTCGACGCTTTCACATCTTTTAATACTCCGCCAAATTTTCCAACTGGTGTTCTTGCGGCACTTAAAATAACTGTTCTTACCAACTTCAATTCCCCCATTTCTTTTTGACTGCCGAGCGCTCGCTCGATATCTTTGCGTTGAGAAGAGGTGCAATTTGCACCTCTATCTAAAGTTGTATGAATTCTTCTACGTTACATCGCTTCTACTTTTGGTCCAATAACAGACCGTTCTAAAATCTCTGTTATATCTAATGTTTGTACTTGTTCTTCAACTTCCTTCGCTTTCGTTCCATCGCTAATCATCGTTAAACAATACGGACATCCTGTACCGATAATAGATGGTTTCACAGCAAGTGCTTGTTCCGTACGAGCCACGTTAATGCGTGAGCCTGTGGTCTCTTCCATCCACATTAATCCGCCACCTGCACCACAGCACATTCCTGTTTCTCTATTACGCGCCATTTCTACAACAGTAACACCTGGAATCGCCTTTAAAATGCTGCGCGGCGCTTCATATACTTCGTTATATCTTCCTAAATAACAAGAATCATGGTACGTAATCGTCTCTTCAACTGGATGGATGGGTTTTAAGCGCCCTTCTTTCACCCATTGGGCTAATAGTTCTGTATGATGATAGACTTCTGCTTGTAACCCAAAGTCTGGATACTCATTTTTAAATGTGTTATAAGCGTGCGGGTCAATCGTAACAATTTTCTTCACACCCGATTTCTCGAATTCGGCAATATTTTTCGTTGCCATCTCTTGGAATACAAATTCATTTCCGAGACGGCGCGGCGTGTCTCCCGAGTTCTTTTCTTTGTTTCCAAGGATCGCGAATGAAATGCCCGCTTTATTCATTAATTTCGCGAATGATATCGCAATTTTCTGACTTCGGTTATCATATGATCCCATAGAACCAACCCAGAATAAATATTCAAATTCCTCGCCAGCCTTCGTTTTCTCTTTCACAGTTGGCACGGTTACCTCATCGTCACCCTGACGCCACGTTTCGCGCTCCTTACGATTTAGTCCCCATGGGTTTCCTTGCCGCTCAATATTCGTCATGGCACGCTGCGCTTCAGCATCCATCTTTCCTTCTGTTAAAACAAGGTAGCGGCGCAAATCAATAATTTTATCAACATGCTCGTTCATGACCGGACATTGATCTTCACAGTTACGGCACGTCGTACAAGCCCAAATTTCTTCTTCTGTAATGACATCTCCAATTAAACTTGGATCATATAAAGGTGCTGTAGCTGCTGATTCTTGCTGTCCTTTACTAGCAGCCCTAAGCGCCAATTGATTCCCTTTTGTATTATGAAAAGCAACAGCTGGAACCCATGGTACTTTTGAGGTTACCGCAGCTCCTTTATCTGTTAAATGATCGCGAAGCTTTACAATTAAATCCATCGGCGACAACATTTTCCCAGTTCCAGTTGCTGGACACATGTTAGTGCAGCGTCCGCACTCTACACACGCATATAAATCGATAAGCTGCGTCTGCCGAAAATCTTCAATCTTTCCAACACCAAATGTTTCTTGTGTTTCATCTTCAAAATCAATCTTTTCAAGTTTTCCCGGATTTGTAAGACGAGTAAAAAACACATTTACTGGTCCTGCAATTAAATGTGCATGTTTGGACTGCGGAACATAAACTAAAAATGTTAACAAAATAAGTAAATGCACCCACCAAGAAAAATAGAATATATAAATGGATGCGGTTTCATTTATTCCCGAAAGAACATAAGCGATTCCAGAAGCAATTGGTTCGCTCCAAGAAAGCTCTTCTCCGTGCCAAATAATGCCTACTCCGTTACCAAGTAATACGGAAAGCATTAAGCCTCCAATAAAAATAAGGACGAGGCCTGACTTAAAATTTCGTTTTAAACGAACGAGCTTTTCAACATACCTTCTATAAAAAGCCCAAACAACTGCGATTAAAATCATAAGTGTGACAATTTCTTGGAAGAATGTAAATGCAGGGTATAGCGGTCCTAGTGGAAGATGTGATCCTGGTGCAAGACCTTTCCAAATGAAGTCGATTGCTCCAAATTGGACAAGAATAAATCCGTAAAAAAACATAACGTGCATAATACCGCTCTTTTTATCTTTGAGCAATTTTTTTTGCCCAAAGACATTTACTTTGAGGATATCCCATCGCTCTTTAAATCGGCGGTCAAACTCTACTTTTTTTCCTAATTGTATATAGGCCATCCTCGTTCGTATGAGGTATACAAACAAATATACCGCATAAGCAATAATCGCAATAGAAGCTAGCCAATTTACGATTAGTAAGCTATTCATTTTATGCTACCCCTCTCCTTATAAGCCTTACTTCTTTTTGAATCTTCGAAAATATATAATTTTCTGAATTATACCCCCTATCCTCATTATATAATGAGTGAGCATTCAGTCAACAGTTTTTTGTTATACAACAACATCTTTTTTCATTGGTCTGTTTATTTTCATACTCTTACATCACATGTAGCTATAAGAAATGAACACGAGAAACTAGGATTGAATCACTTTCCATTCTTTTGTTTAAACTATAAGCATTAAAAATGAGCGCGAGGAAGGAAGAGTGGTAATGGTTTTTTCAGCTCTTTTACTAATAAGTGTTGTCCTTTGGATTGCAATCGATCTCTCGTATGGCAGAAGCCTTCATCTCAGACGGCTAAAGCCTCGTACTTTCCCTTTGCGCCGTAGTAATTTTCAGCTTTATACATACGGAACGGACTTATATCATAGTTTATTTCATGATATTCAAAAAGCAACGCACCATATCCATATTTTATTTTTTATTGTGAAAAATGATGAAATCAGTCAAGTCTTTTTACAATTACTATGTGATAAAGCGAAACAAGGAGTTGAAGTGCGTCTCCTTCTTGACCAAATTGGAAGTCATCAATTATCAAAAAAAGCTATTCAATCATTACAAAACAGTGGCGTCTCTTTTTCATTTTGCCACAAAGTAAAATTCCCTTTTTTCTTCTTTTCAGCAAATCAAAGAAATCATCGAAAAATCACAATCATCGATGGGAAAATAGGATATATTGGTGGCTTTAATATCGGGGAAGAATACTTAGGCCACAATCCTAAATTAGGATTGTGGCGCGATTATCATTTGCGACTTACAGGAGAGGGTGTGCAAGATTTACAAAATCAATTTTTACATGATTGGCGTGACGAGACAAAGCAAGATTTACTACAGGATACAATCTATTTTCCAAAACAAGCACCAGGTAGTATTCTTCATCGGTTTATCCCGACAGATGGTGCTTATTTACAGTCTACATTTTTACATTTAATTGAAAGTGCAAATAAAAAAATCTATATTGGAACACCTTATTTTATCCCCGGTAAAAAAATTATGAACGCCTTATTACAAGCGAGAAAAAGAGGTGTGCAAATTACCATTCTCGTTCCTAACAAAGCCGACCACCCTCTTGTAAGAGAAGCAAAATTACCATACTGCCGAAAACTCATGCGAGCTGGGTGTAACATTTATGCATTTCAAGAAGGTTTCTTCCATGCAAAAATTATTATCATAGATAATCGTATATGCGATATTGGAACTGCCAATGTGGATATGAGGAGTTTATATATAAACCATGAGATGAATTGCTTATTGTATGACGAGGACTTTATACATGCAATCCAAAAGAAATTTAACAAAGATATTCAATCTTCCGTATTACTTTCCTTTCAAGATGTTAGTTCTCTTTCCCTTATTGATAGAGGGAAGGAATTGCTGGGGACGATATTAGCGTTTTTTTTATAGGAGGGCTTACAAAAAATGTTTCATGCGTTTTTTCATATATCCCGTGCACGATAACGTTATAAAGCGTCTGTAATTAAAAAATGAAAAACAGAATCACATCTATATAGCATTGCTTAAAATATCAACGCACGCAAATAATGATTACTGCACCTATCATTACATTCAAACCTTGCTAATGAGGAAAATCTCTAAATGTTGCTACAAAAAAACAACTGTCTAAAATATAGACAGTTGTTTTTATTTTAATGTTCAAAAGGTAAATCTGAAGCTAACTGTACTTCTTCTTGTTGATTTGTTAAGGCCTGATCTTGACCCACACCAAAAGCAACACCAGCTAGCATTGCTACTGCTACTAAACTACAAGCAAGAAATTTCTTCATGTTTATCACCCTATGTTTTATTTTTCCTAAATATAACATGAAATCGCCCTCATAAAACATGCAATTTTGCATATTCTAACCATACTTAATTATTTATGTATTTCTTCTTACATAACAATATCTTTTTATATGAATGTAGATCCAATAATTCAAAAAATAATAGCGCTTTATTATAAACTTCCTCAATTTCCTTTGATGGATAGCCTAACTTTTCTAAACATTCCCCTTTTTGATAATACAATTGCCCCAGTAACATCATACTACCGATATTACATGAAACCTCAATAGCTTGGTTCACTTGATAAAGAGCCTCATTATATTGATCACTTAAATATAATGATTTTGCATAGTTATATTTCACCTTAATTATAAATGCCTCGTTATTATGTAAGGATTCTAGTTGTTTCAAGATGTTTTGAAATAAAGTTATCGCTTTTTCCAATTGTTCATTTTCTGCATAAATACTAGCTATTGAATTTTCAATATATAAGTTCTGAAATACATCCACACTACTATATTGCTGATGAATAATATTTTTCAATTCTAATACACAATATTCAAAACTAATTTTCTTTAAAACATATGCTGATAAATAATAGTACCAAAGAAGAAATTGTTTAAACTCAGGATGACTCTTTTCCTTTTTAAGTTCGTTAGAAACGATTTTATAAATTTCATCATATTGTTTTTTCTTACTCAACAACTGAATTTGATCTTTGAACCTTTTCTTCCTTTCGATATCAGAATAGACGAGAACTTCATAAAAATGGGTAATTGGAACTTGTAATTTTGCTGCAATTCCTTGCAGTATGTCCATGCTTGGGTACACTGCACCAGATTCAATTCTGCTCACCTCTGATTGATGACATATATTTTCAGATAACTGTTTTTGCGTTAAACCCCTCATCACTCTAATTTTCTTTATTTCACTTCCTAGCTTTTCTGCTTGCACGCTTGCTCACCATCCCATTACAGCAATCTATTCTTCTTAAGTTGTCATACAACTACAATAATGTTAATTCGACATTATTTGATATGAAATCATGCATAATATGTGTAAAATTCGGCATTTTTTTCATAACATTCTCCTCAAACCATGTGAAAATTCATGGAGTTTTCATTGTCTTCAGTCTACTTCTTCCATTATCAATGGAAGTAATCCCCACCCAAAATCCCAATAAAAATTACTCAGCCTAGTTTGACCATTAAAAAGTTAACAAGTCTCAAAATAATATAAACGAAAATATTGCCAAAAGTATTTGAAAGGTAAAATAAATGAGGCTAAAGTTCAACAGAACAGGTCACTACTAAAATATGGAGATTTTCAACCTACAGATAAAGAAATGAAGTACGCCTTATACAAACATATAAGCACGATAAGAGATTCAGGCAATGGAGTAATTACAACTGTTCGCGGTAAAATCACCTAAAATCAACAATCTCATTTTACTATAACAAATTTTTTGTCGAAAAATGAAATAAAATCTACATTACATCATAATAAATTCAAATATTTTACTAAAACGGCCGTCTATAAAAAAAGAAGTTTACCAACATGTAATTAGTAAACTTCCTTTTTCATATCCATCCTTTTTCTTCTGCAATTGTAATGGCTTCAATTCTATTTTTCGCATTAAGCTTCGTTAATACTTCTGAAATATAGTTTCTTACTGTACCAGGAGAAAGATACAGTGCCTTTGCAATGTCATTTGTTGTCTTTCCTTCTTTTGCTAATAACAGGACTTCCCTCTCGCGATCTGATAATGGATTTTGTTCTTGCCATAATCCAAACATGAGCTCTGGAGAAATTTCGCGTTTTCCTTTCATCACATTGCGAATGGCTTCCGCTAATTCTTCGCTCGGGCTATCTTTCAATAAGTATCCATGCACACCAGCTTTCATCGCTCTTTCAAAGTAACCAGGACGTGCAAATGTTGTTAAAATCATTACTTTGCATGATGATTTCTTCTTCTGCAATGTTTCAGCAACATCCAATCCACTTTGAATCGGCATTTCAATATCCATGATACTAACATCCGGTTGTAGCTTTTCAATTAATGTGAAAGCCTCTTCTCCATTTTCCGCTTGTCCAACCACTTCCATATCGTCTTCTAAATCAAGCAACGCCCCCAATGCGCCGCGCAGCATTCGTTGATCCTCAGCAAGGATAATTCGAATCATGCTCTCACCCCATCTTTTCCTATTCTAATTACAATAGGAACGGTCACCATTAACATCGTTCCTTGCTGCAGTTCCTTTAGTTCCAATGAACCATCAATAAGCGCAAGCCGCTCTTTCATTCCCAAAATCCCATTTCCATCATGACTTCGTTTTTGGAAACCTACTCCGTTATCTTTCACCTGCAAAATCAGTTTTCCTTGTGTTTCACATAAAGACACTTCGCATGATGTCGCCTTACTATGTTTCACAACATTCGTTATGGCTTCACGCAGGCACATTCCTACAATATTTTGTTCAAGCGGTGATAAGGAATGAAAACTCACCTGCTGATTCACTGCTAATGAAATATTAGCAGCGTGTAAAATCATCTTGATTTGTTCTAACTCTTCTTCTACGGTAATCATTCGCATATCAGCAATGAGTTCACGAAGTTGCTTTAAGGCTGTTCGCGATGTTTGTGTAATTTCCTTTACTTCTATGCTAGCACGCTCTGGATTCTTTACAATTAACTTCTCAGCGAGCTGACTTTTTAAAGTAATAAGAGATAATGTATGTCCTAACGTATCGTGGAGATCCCTTGCAATTCGTTGGCGCTCTTCGCGTTTTACTAACTCTTTAATCTGTTCATTTGCTTCATTCAATTGATTCTTTAGCATCCTTTTCTGATTAAAATTACGCATCGCAAATGGCATCATAAGCATTAAAATAAACATCGGTACTCCACTTAAAAAAGAGTTGACTGAAAAAATTTGACTAAACGTTAATATAAAAGCAACAACAGTTAACACTAATAAAGAAAACAATACGCGAAAGGATCTTTTTGTTGGTGCAAATGCGATTGCATTTGCTGTAAAAAAGCATAAAAAAATAAGATAGGGGCTATAAAAAATCCCTAAATAAAACGCAATAAACATTTGAAAGCATGCCCATACTATAAATGTTCTTTTTACAAAATAAAGTTGCCGGTATGCTAGAACAAAAACAACTAGCATACCGGATCCTATTACTAACTTCCAACCAGTCTGTTGAGATAGTGAATAAATCGGAAATGCTAAATAGACAAGCCAGACGTACGGGAAAAAACCCATATTTTTTGGAAATATTTCAAACTGCTTCTTCTCTATCACTCTATACCGCTTCCTGTCTTTTTCTTATATATATTGATATTACAACAAAAACAAGGAAATAACCTCCTAAAATTACGAAACTTTCCAACGATATAGACTTACCAGCTACAATATCCCATGCTCCACTTCCAAAATGATATGTTGGTGTCCATTCACCAATCGATCGTAATACTTTTGGAAATACTTCAATCGGCATCCATAAACCGCCTAGCACCGCTAAACTCATATTTAAAATATTAGCAAGCCCTGAAGCGGCATCCGCTTTCTTAATAGATCCAATAATTGTTCCAAGCGCTAAAAATGGAGTAACCCCTAATAAAAGCCACAATCCAGCACCGACCCATTGTCCCAATGTTAAATCTACATGATTCATCACCTTGCCTACGATAAAAATAACTAGGATAGAAAAAGCATTTACTGCTGTTTGAGCAATAACTTTAGCTGTTAAATATACTCCTTCCGGGAGGGGAGTAACTTTTAAAAGATGAGTCCAGCCTTGTCCCTTTTCCTGTGATAGCCTTACACCGAAACTAAAAAGTGCAGTTCCTACAATACTGAAGGCTGCCATCGAAATTAAATAATGCGCTTTCCAAGCATCTCCGTTTTGTGGCACCTGAATAACATTTGTAAAAATGTAATAAAACATAACTGGCATTAATAAAGAGAAAAAGATAAATAGTTTATTACGAAACGTACGGAAAATCTCTATTTTACACTGCATCCATATCGCTCTCATACAATTCCCTCCTTCTGATTTGCAACAAACTGTTCAAAAGCCTCATCAAGACTTCCACGTTCCACTGCGATATCTTTAACAGGTAAACTCTTTTGAAAAATGGCCCGCAATGTATCGTCTATATCATCTGTTGTTAAAATGATGCGCTGATTATGAAACTGCACACCCGTAACATGTGGTAATTCCTTCAATAAAGCTGTTGGGATTTTCTCCTTCATAGAAAAAGAAATCGTTTTTTGTGAAATGGTTGCTTTCATTTCTTCTGGTGTTCCATCAGCAATGATTTTTCCATTTGCAAACAACAAAATTCGATTAGCTAAAGCATCCGCCTCTTCTAAATAATGTGTTGTTAAAATAATTGTTTTTCCTTCACTTGCTAGTTTTCGAATTGTTTCCCAAAAATGTTTCCTCGATGTAATATCCATACCTACAGTAGGCTCATCTAAAAATAGCAATTCTGGGTTCCCTGCAAGTGCAAGGGCAAAATTTAACCTTCTCTTTTGTCCACCTGATAATTTCTCACATCGTTGTTTTCTCTCTGACTCTAAGTTCGATAGTCGCAGTAATGTTTCTTTTGCAATCGGGCTTGTATAATAACTACGAAATAATTCAATTGCTTCTTCCACTGTTACACTATCAATCACACTAACCCCTTGTAGCATTGCACCGAGGCGATTTCGAACACTTTGATGTTTCGGACTCTTTCCAAATAGGGACACATTTCCTTTTGATGGCTCTTTTAATCCAAGCATCATAGAAATGGTTGTTGTTTTCCCCGCACCATTCGGACCAAGCAATGCGACAATCTGTCCTTTCTCCACATGAAACGAAACGTTATCTACTGCTTTTTTATATTTAAATATTTTTGAAACATTATTTACTTCAATAATCTTTTCCATCTCTCTACCCCCGTTACTTCTTATGTTTATATTGTATAAATTGGAAAACTAAGAAAACAGTATGATGCGTCATGACTTGCACATGACAATTGTCACATATTCTCTATGAGCAGAATCACCCCTGTATATTGCACACAAGTAGCAGGACAAAAATAAACATGATACAATCGGGTAAGATACATTCGAGGAAGGACAGTGGTTTTCATGATTATTCGTAATGAACAAGATTTAGAAGGTTTACGAAAAATCGGCCGTATTGTTGCGCTTGCACGCGAGGAAATGAAAAAGCAAGCGAAGCCGGGTATGACAACGAAAGAACTTGATTTAATTGGTAAAAAAGTATTAGATGAACACGGTGCTATTTCTGCACCTGAAAAAGAATACGATTTCCCAGGTGTAACGTGCATTAGTGTAAATGAAGAAGTTGCCCATGGTATCCCAGGAGATCGTGTATTAAAAGAAGGCGATTTAGTAAACGTAGATGTATCTGCTGCACTCGATGGTTATTATGCGGATACAGGCATTTCATTTGTCCTTGGAACAGATGAAGAAAAAGAAAAGCTTTGCCAAGCAGCAGTAGATGCATTTTGGGCAGCTATGAAAAAGGTGAAAGCTGGTTCAAAACAAAATCAAATTGGTCGTGCAGTTTCCAACTTTGCACATAAAAACGGATATAACGTTATTCAAAACTTAACTGGACACGGTATCGGACTTAGTCTTCATGAGGCACCAAATCACATTTTAAATTACTATGATCCAATGGATAATGCACTTTTAAAAGACGGACTTGTTATTGCTGTGGAACCATTCATTTCTATGAAAGCTGATCATATTATCGAACGCGGTGATGATGGTTGGACATTCATTACACCAGATAAAAGTCTTGTTGCACAATGCGAACATACCATTATTGTTACACGTGGTGAACCAATTATTTTAACACAATTACAAGACTAAAATAAAAAGGTGATTCTTTTTCAGAATCACCTTTTTAAACGGGGCGAGGCTGTTCAAATCTTGAACAGCCTCTTTTTTCATATGGATGCCTTACATATATCACTGATGATAATCATGGAATGCGAAAACATGATTATCACCTTCATAAGGTTCAAGCAATAAGAAAAAGAAATCCTAAATGGGATCTCTTTTCTCTACATAATCTAAAGTTTGGGTACACTAGATCCATGCAATTTAGGGGCTTTCAAAGAGAAAGCGAGCCTTCAGTTAGAATGATAACATACATATCCTTATCAAAAATATGTAAATATACATATTTTATCGTTCTACCCTATTTCTCAAATGGAAATAATTGAAAATACAGAAATTTTATAATAAAATACGGAGTACTAGCCATCTTCTTTTGTCAGTCATAAAGATTAGAAGAATGGGAGAGAAAAATATGAAAAGATTACTAAAGAAAAAAATAGTAAGCTCTTTGCTTGCTGCTACACTCGCTATTAGCCTCGCTCCAATCGGACAAGCAAAGGCTGATACCCCACCAGAAACTATAAAAACTCCACCTATTACCCAACAAGTTGATGCAAATCGCGCCATCGAACACGTCCGATTCTTATCCGAAACCATCGGTCCGCGCCCTGGTGGAACAAAATCAGAACAATGGGCTTCCCGTTATGTTGGAATGAAACTACAATCACTAGGATATGAGGTAGAATATCAGCCTTTCTCTGTACCCGATCAATATGTAGGCTTTATAGACTCATCATTATCACAATCAAAAAGTTGGCAAGCTGGGGCTGCCTCAAATGCGCTTATTTCTAGTAACCCTGTTACTGCTTCTCTCATTTTTGTACAAGGTGGAACAAATTTAAATGATATTCCAAATGAGGTAAACGGAAAGATTGTTTTATTTGAACGAGGTAACACGGTAACAGACTATAACAAACAAGTCGAAAATGCTGTAGCAAAGGGAGCTAAAGGTGTCCTATTATATAGCCTAATTGGCGGTCGCGGAAATTATGGGCAAACTTTTAATCCACAGTTAACAAAAAAACAATCCATTCCTGTATTTGGTCTTGCTTATGCACAAGGGAATGCATTTAAAGAAGAACTTGCGACAAACAAAACGATAACGCTCTCTTTAAAAGCAAGACATGAGACAAATCTACAATCTGTAAATGTTATCGCAAAAAAGAAACCACAAAAGAGTACTGGAAATGAAAAAGCTGTCATTATAAGCTCTCACTATGATAGTGTCGTAGGAGCACCTGGGGCAAATGATAATGCTTCTGGAACAGGATTAGTATTAGAGTTAGCTCGTGCTTTTCAAAATGTAGAAACAGATAAGGAAATTCGGTTCATTGCTTTCGGCTCAGAAGAAAGAGGATTACTAGGATCCGATCATTATGTACAAAACTTATCGCAGAAAGAACGCGATCGTATTTTAGGTGTGTTCAATGCTGACATGGTTGCTACAAACTATGAGAAGGCTAAGAACTTATATGCTATGACTCTTGATGGTTCAACAAATCTTGTAACGAATGCTGCATTACAAGCTAGTAAGGAGCTAAATAATGACCTTGTTCTTCAAGGAAAGTTCGGTTCAAGCGACCATGTTCCATTTGCTGAGGTTGGTATTCCTTCTGCATTATTTATTTGGATGGGCGTCGATAGCTGGGATCCATTAATCTATCATATTGAGAAAGTATACCATACGCCTCAAGATAATGTACTAGAAAACATCTCACCAGAACGTATGAAAATGGCATTAGAAGTCATTGGTACTGGTGTTTATAACTCAATTCAAAATACGAATGTGCAAACAGAGCAAAAAGCAGCTTAATCGTCAAACCACCGATTATTCGGTGGTTTTTTATTGAGAAAAAATAAATATGCATAAAAGCATATTCACTCCCTGTTTTCTTCATGTAAAATATTAGTTGTAACATAAATGATTACACCTAAAAGGAGGCATTTCTATTATGAAAAACATGATTATTGCTGGTGCATTAACACTTGCTGGAATTACAGGAGCTACTGCTGTCATCCCTAAAACAAAGGTAGCAGCAGCTACACAAGAACAAAGCTTTACAAAGTTCTATGCTCTTCAACCAAGTACTAGCTCTGAAAAAGAGGCTATTTTTCTAAAAAAAGGACAGGAGCTCACAATCCATCCTAATAGTAAGACTCCTAGTTATAGCGTTTATGATGCAAATCATAATCTAATCGGACACTACTTTGATGGTTACAGCCGCATTTTCACTGCGCAAACAGATGGAAATATGTACGTACAATATCATGCACCATCTACTTATTATAGCCCTATTAGTTTTTCTGTTACTTATACAATTCAATGAAAAAAAAGGCGATCACAATATGGTGTGATTGCCTTTTTTTGCTTTTCTTTATTACATTTTTTCTGGTGCTGATACTCCTACTAATGCTAATGCATTTTGAAGTGTAATGCGCACTGCTTTCATTAATTCATAACGAGCTTTACTTAATTCTAAGTTATCTTGATTTAATACTTTTTCTGCATTGTAGAAGCTATGAAGGGCTGCTGCTAATTCAAATGCATAGCTTGTAATACGGTGCGGTAGACGTTTTTGTGCTGCTTCTGCAACTGCTGCTGGGAATTCACCAAGTTTTTTCAGTAAGTCAATTTCTTTTTCAGAAGCAACCAGTTTATAGTTTACATCTCCACCTGCATGTAATCCAAGCTCTTCTCCTTGACGAAGGATGCTGCATACGCGCGCGTGAGCATATTGTGCATAGTATACTGGGTTTTCATTTGATTTTGATACAGCTAAATCCATATCAAAGTCTAAATGAGAATCACCGCTGCGCATTGCAAAGAAGTAACGCATTGCGTCCACGCCTACTTCTTCCATAAGTTCACGAAGGGTAACTGCTTTACCTGTACGCTTACTCATCTTCACTTTTTCACCATTTTGGTATAGTTGTACCATTTGGATAATTTCTACTTCAAGTGTTTCTTTCTCATAGCCAAGCGCTTGAATTGCAGCTTTCATACGAGGAATGTAACCATGATGATCCGCACCCCAAATATTAATCAGTTTATCAAATCCACGCTCTAATTTATCGCGGTGATACGCAATATCTGGTGTTAAGTATGTGTAAGAACCATCTTTTTTAATTAATACACGGTCTTTGTCATCACCGTAAGCTGTTGAGCGGAACCAAGTTGCCCCACCTTCTTCAAAGATTTCATTACGCTCTTTTAATACAGCAAGTGCTGCGTCAATTTTACCGTTTTTATATAATGATGTCTCAGAGAACCATACATCAAACTTCACACGGAAGCTATCTAAGTCTTTTTGAAGTTTCGCTAATTCATATTTTAAACCGTATTGACGGTAGAATTCATAGCTTTCTTTTTCATCAGCCTTTACATAGCGATCGCCAAATTCTTCAGCCAAACGCTTTCCGATTTCCATAATATCCGCACCGTGATATCCATCTTCTGGCATTTCTTTCTCTAAACCTAATGCTTGCATATAACGTGCTTCAACTGAAAGAGCTAGATTGTGAATTTGGTTGCCTGCATCGTTAATGTAGTACTCACGAGATACGTCGTATCCTGCTTTTGCCAATACGTTACATAAAGTGTCACCGACTGCTGCTCCGCGCGCATGTCCTAAGTGAAGATCTCCTGTTGGATTTGCAGATACGAACTCAACTTGAATTTTTTCACCTTTACCAGTGTTTGTTTCACCGTAAGCTTCACCAGCTTTTACAATCGTTGGAATTAAATCTGTTAAATAACTGTTATCCATGTGGAAGTTAATAAAACCAGGCCCAGCGATTTCAATTTTTTCAATAGAGGCTTTTTCCTTATTAAAGTTTGTAATTAACTCTTCTGCAATCATACGAGGAGCTTTTTTCGCAACGCGCGCTAACTGCATTGCCATATTTGTAGAGAAGTCACCGTGTGTTTTATCCTTTGGAGTTTCCAATATAACATTTGGAATTTGTTCTTCTGTTGCTAATTCTGCTTTTAATACAGCAGCTTTAATTTCTTCTTTAATCAATTCTTTTACTTGTTCTAAAGAGTTCATTATTTTGCCTCCTTTAAATTAATCGTAATTGTATATCTGCCAGCTTCTTGTTCACTTAGAAGCAATGCGTACGCTAAAAAGAGCTGTCCTTTTTTCTTTTCATCCGACCATTTAAAAAGAACATTATCTGTTTTTGTTTGCAATGCAAACGTGCCAAGTTCACTCTTATATGTACCAGTTGTCCATTCACCCTTTACATGCGTCTGACGCATTGAAACGACACCTGACCTCATAATGAGCACTTGTCCATCTTGAATTTTAATTATCGTCCTCACTTCGCCTTGTTCATTTGGCTCCTGGAATGTTACATATGTACTTTCACCTTTTACATAGTATTGACCATTTGCCTGAAAAGCAACGGTTTCCTTACGTGCCCCTTCACGGATTTCTGTGACGAAATGAACATCCACCGGCAAGCCTGCAAGTTGTTTTTCCACGTCTTGCACACCTTTCAACATTATTATAGATATTAAAATAATTCACTTTTCCTATCATATCAAAAAAAACCCATATCTGTCTGCTGAAAAATCAGGAAAACTCCTTTTCGTAAAATAATTCATCCTTTGTTTCCTTTATATGTTAAAATAATCATTAAATCTAAATATTCTATCATTTAAGGAGCGAAAAACATGTTTCCACAAAAATTAAAGCAAGGTGATGAAATCCGAGTCATTTCACCTTCATGTAGCTTAAGTATCGTTTCGCATTACAACCGTAATCTCGCAATTGAAAGATTAACAGATATGGGCTTTCAAGTTACATTCTCGAAACATGCTGAAGAGATAGATCGATTCGCTTCCTCTTCTATTTCTTCAAGAGTTCAAGACCTGCATGAAGCATTCTCTGATCCGAATGTAAAAGCTATTTTAACAACACTTGGGGGATATAACTCTAATGGTTTATTGAAATATCTCGATTATGATTACATTCGTCAAAACCCGAAAATTCTTTGTGGTTACTCTGATATTACCGCTTTAAGTAATGCAATTTATAAAAAAACAGGTTTAGTTACATATTCAGGCCCACATTTTTCATCATTTGGAATGAAACATGGGCTCGACTATACGATAGATTACTTTTTAAAGTGTCTGACTACTAATGATGCAATAGAAATAGTCCCTTCTAAAACTTGGAGCGATGACCTATGGTATATCGACCAAGAGCAGCGAGAATTTATGAGTAACGAAGGATATATTTCCATACATGAGGGTGAAAGTACTGGCGAGATTGTTGGCGGAAATATGAGCACTTTTAATTTATTGCAAGGCACGCCATATATGCCAAGCTTATGTGATAAAATTTTGTTCCTTGAAGAAGATGATTTAACAGGTAAATCTACCATTCAAACTTTCAATCGCTATTTACACTCTCTCATCCAGCAGCCTGGATTTGAACATATAAAAGGCATTGTATTAGGAAGAATGCAAAAAGGAGCAGCTTCCACTATGGAGGACATTCAAGAAATGATTGACTCAAAACCTGAACTCACACATATTCCTGTCATTGCTAACGCTAACTTTGGACATACAACTCCTATTTTTACTTTTCCGATTGGTGGCCGGGTAAAAATGATTTCGCATAAAACAAGTTCGTCGATTACGATTTTAACGCATTAGTAAAGGAGCGAACCCCTTCGCTCCTTTTATGATTTTTCTATCTTTTGCAACGCTTTTGGTGGAATCGATTCCTTTGGTACTTCTGCCCAGCCTTTTCCTTGTATACCTTTTGCGTAAATTTTTATAAAAGTCCCTTCCTGTAATTGACGGTTCACCATCTTTTTAATCATTTGTTGTTTCCCATCTTCTGTATATCCTTTAAGAGTATATAAATACTCATCACCTTTTTTCTCACCTTTATTGATCACCGCATAATAATCTTGTATTTCTTTATTTGAAAAGAAGTTGTCTACAAAGGCATCCACGCCTTCTGTTTTTGTTTGTAAATAATATGCTGTTCCACCTAAAATAATAGCAAAAACTGCTATCACTTTCATTGCCAGCTTCATAGATGCGCCTCCTGTCTAAATTTCTTATATCTGTATTATAAAGAAAAGGGTATACTATACTCTATTGAAATGCATTACATTTATCTTACATGAGCGTAAGATTGACTCACTTTGCAGTATTTTCCTAATAAAAAATTTTTCCGTTTCATCCTCTTTTGTATTATTATTGAATAATACAAATTTTTATAACAAAAATCAAAGGAGACAGTTTTTAAATGGCTATCTTACAAGGTTTAGCACTATTACTTGTTGTACTTTTTCTATTTACACTTTTTAGCTACCGCGCTCCTTACGGAATGAAAGCGATGGGAGCTTTAGCAAATGCCGCAATTGCCAGCTTTCTCATTGAAGCATTTCACCGTTATATTGGTGGCGAAATGTTTCATAGCGAATTTTTATTTGCTGTCGGAAAGGCATCTGGTGGTATGAGCGGTGTTGCATCGGCCATTTTAGTCGCATTAGCAATTGGTGTATCTCCTGTATATGCTGTATTAATCGGTATTGCTACTAGCGGATTCGGTATTTTACCCGGATTTTTCGCCGGATATGTTTGCGCCTTTATTGTAAAGTTCCTTGAAAAAAGGTTACCAGCTGGCGTTGAATTTTTAGCAATTTTATTTATTGCGGCACCGCTATCACGCGGTATGGCTATGTTTATAGACCCTGTTGTAAATGCAACACTTGGGAAAATTGGTTCTATTATTTCGATTGCAACTACAGAAAACCCAATTATTATGGGCGTTATGCTTGGTGGGCTCATCACAGTTATCTCTACATCTCCATTAAGCTCCATGGCTTTAACTGCTATGCTTCAGTTAACAGGCTTACCAATGGCGATTGGGAGTCTTGCCGTAGCAGCTTCAGCTCCACTGAACTTTATTTTCTTTAAACGTTTAAAGATTAGTTCCAAAAAAGATACGATTGCTGTCGCTATTGAACCATTGACACAAGCTGATATTGTCGCTGCCAATCCGATTCCAATCTATACGACAAACTTTGTCGGCGGTGCATTAGCTGGTATTATCACATCTTTATTTCAACTCGTAAATAATGCACCTGGTACCGCATCACCAATTCCAGGACTTCTTGTTCTTTTTGGATTTAACGATGCAATAAAAGTTACAATCGCCGCTATATTATGTGGGATTGTTACCACAATTATCGGTTATATCGGAACGCTTGTCTTCCGTAAATACCCAATCCGTACCGCTGATGAAATCCGCGGAATTTCTTCAAAAGAAAAAGTCGCATAAAAAAGAGCGAGTTCCCTGCGTGAACTCGCTCTTTTTTCATATAACTTATAATCATTGTCAAAATTTGAAGAGCGGTCGATATTATGTGTCGAATCGCCGATGTCTGAATTTGTGATCGGCTCCGCTTTTATTTTACCCAACCAAGTAGCATTTCCCGCACGAATTTACTTGCTGCGATTGGGGTTTGGTCACTATGGTCGTAGACTGGGGCTACTTCGACTAGGTCAGCTCCAACTACTTTTATATCTGAATTTGCAATTGCTACGATGGAATCTAATAATTCTTTAGATGTGATACCGCCAGCTTCTAACGTTCCTGTGCCAGGTGCATGTGCTGGATCCAATACGTCGATGTCGATTGTGACATAGACTGGGCGTCCTGCAAGTTTTGGCAATACTTTCTTTAATGGCTCTAACACTTCAAATTTATATAAGTTCATGCCCACTTCTTTTACCCATTCAAATTCTTCTTTCATACCAGAACGAATTCCGAAAGAATATACGTTTTCCGGCCCAATTAAATCACATACTTTGCGAATTGGCGTCGCATGGGATAAAGGCTCCCCTTCATAGGACTCACGTAAGTCAGTATGAGCATCCATATGAATGATTGCTAAGTCCGGATATTTTTTTGCCATTGCCTTAAAAACTGGCCAAGACACTAGGTGCTCACCACCAAGACCTAGTGGAAACTTACCGGCATCTAATAGTTTTGTTACATATTCTTCAATCATGTCTATGCTGCGCTGTGGATTTCCAAATGGTAGTGGAATATCACCAGCATCAAAATATTTTACTTCTTCTAGTTCACGATCTAAATATGGACTGTATTCTTCTAGTCCAATTGATACTTCACGAATACGTGCAGGGCCGAAGCGAGAACCTGGACGATAACTTACAGTCCAATCCATTGGCATCCCGTAAATAACAGCTTCTGCCTCTTCAAAACTCGGATGACTTTTAATAAATACTTTACCTGAATAAGCTTCATCAAAACGCATATTCTTTTCCTCCTTATGTGGAACCTAAGGTATCCCAACCTTTCATTATTTCTCAAATTTGGAGTGCTGTACTCCTCTTTCTCGATCACTCTTCATCCTCTTAGCAATAGTAAGAAGACTTTTTTATTTTCTAAAGCATACATAACTAGCATGTTCAAGCCTTATAGACAAACACCTTAAATGAGTTATTTATGCTTTAGCGGCGACTAAAAGAGATTATCCCTTCTAACCGTTCCCCGCCCTTACTTAATTAAATCTCCAACAAACTTCGGTAAAGCAAATGATGCTTTATGAAGTTCTTTTGTATAATACTTCGTTTCGATATCATGGAAACGGTCTTCACTTACTTCTAGTGGATCATACTTTTTAGATCCAATTGTAAATGTCCAAAGTCCACTTGGGTACGTTGGAATGTTTGCTGTATACAAACGAGTAATTGGGAAAATTTCTTTCACATCTTTCACTACATTTGTAATTAATTCTGGTGTAAACCAAGGGTTGTCCGTTTGTGCAACGAAAATCCCATCTTCTTTTAACGCTTTAGAGATTCCAGCGTAGAATCCTTTTGTAAATAAGTTAACTGCTGGTCCGACTGGCTCTGTAGAGTCAACCATAATTACATCGTATTCATTTTCACTTTCTGCGATATGTAGGAAACCATCTCCTACTTTTACTTCCACACGTTCATGATCTAATGCTCCTGCAATAGATGGCAAATATTTCTTAGAATACTCAATTACTTTCCCATCGATTTCAACAAGTGTTGCTTTCTTCACGCTTGGGTGTTTTAGTACTTCGCGAATGACACCACCATCGCCACCACCAACAACTAATACGTTCTCAGGGTTTGGATGTGTAAATAAAGGAACATGCGCTACCATTTCATGATAGACAAACTCATCTTTTTCTGTTGTCATTACCATACCATCTAAAATCAGCATGTTTCCGAACTCTTCTGTTTCTACCATATCAAGCTTTTGAAATTCTGTTTGCTCCGTATGTAATGTGCGGTTAATACGCGCCGTAATTCCAAAATGTTTTGTTTGTTTCTCAGTGAACCATAGTTCCATCGTACAATCACGCCTTTCATTGCAAATTTATAATAGGGACATCATTAATGTCCCCTAACAAAAATAAAACAAAACATCGGAAAAGTATAGTTAAAAGTGTAAAAAGACTAAAAATATATTTAAGTCAACTGACTCTTATATATCGATATAAAGAAAACCCTTTCTTAAGAAAGGGCCTTTGTCTCTATTTCTGCTGATTGACGAACTGGAATAAAAATCATAATACATCCAACTAAAACAACGATTCCACCTACTAAAAACGGACTCTGTGGTGAAATTGCATGACCAATAATTCCCGATAAAATAGGAGCAATTGCTCCGCCTAACCAGCGCACAAAGTTATACACACCCGATGTAATCGATCTTTCATAAGGTGAAATATCCATCACATAGCTTGTGTATAGAGCGTTATTTAAGCCAGATGCTAACCCAGATAAAACAATGAAAACAATTTGTAACCACATGATTTGAACAAAGAATAATGCAACTAATAGGATGGCAAATACAAATAAGCTGAAACGTAGCAATGCCTTCGGTTCATATTTCCCTTCTAATTTATGAGCTAATATTGCAGAACCATATGCTAATGCCAACCCCCATCCGCAAAATACAAATCCAAGTTGGATTGCTGATACATGCATAATAAGTGGTGAATACGCTAGCACAACGAAGAAACCATAGTAATATAACATACCTGAAATCGCACCTTGCATAAATGGTTTATATTTTACTAAATTAATTAATTCTCCTACACCAGCTACCTTACGCTTCGTTTTTCGCTCCGGCTCTTTTACAAAAAAGAATACTAAAATAAATGCTAAGAAAATGAAAAAGCTCGTTGCAAAAAATGGGTAACGCCATGAATATCCGCCTAATATACCACCTAATAACGGTCCGCCAGCCATACCGAAACCAATTGCTGCCTCATATAAACCGACTGCCTCATGAACTTCTTTACTTAGAGCAATCAATAATGTCATTGCAGTTGCAAAAAACATCGCGTTCCCTAGTCCCCATCCTGCACGGAAAAGAGATAATTGCGCAATTGTTTGTGATATAGCACATGTAAATGCAAAAACAGTTACAATCGCAAGACCAATTGTCATCATTCGCTTATCTCCAAATCTGGAAGCAAAGATTCCTGCTGGTAACATCATAATTGCCATCGTTAAAATATACGCTGTAAACAGCATTTCTACTTGCCAATGTGTGGCACCAATTTTCTCAGCTATAATTGGCAAAATAGGGTCAACAACTCCAATACCTGAGAAAGCCAAGAATGTAGCCAATACTGTAATGAATCTTCCCATTTTCTGTCTACTCCCCATGTTCACTTACTCTCCTTTTGTTTTCTCTAAGAAATTACGCGCGCGCTCTAAGCTGTCTTCTAATTCAGCTTTCACTCGCTCCATTTGTTTCATTTTTATATCTAATGTTTGTACTTGACTTTCAAGCATATCTTTAATTTCTTGAATCATCGCTCGGTCAAGCGGATTATCACTATTTCTTCTTTTTTCCATTCGCTCTTTCAATGATAAGAAATGCTGCATTTCTTGCAGAGTAATTCCTAATACTTCCTTTGCTTCTACAATCTTCTTAATTCTCTCAATATCTCGATCTGTATAAAGACGAATGTTTCCTTCACTTCGTTCCGGCGGATGAATTAAACCGATTTCCTCATAATAACGAAGTGTGCGTTTTGTTAAACCGACTTGCTTCGTTACTTCATCGATTTTATACATATGTATCCCTCCTCTTATCACATTATTACATTTTACGTTAACGTTAACTTTTACGCAACTATTATACACTTGTAAATATTTGTAATTTTGATTGTATTTTTTCTATATCAGTTTCATAATGGAGAAAATACATAAATAAGGAGATTTTGAAATGAAGAAACCACTTATTTTCGCACACCGCGGGACGAAAGGTAGCCATCCAGAGAATACGATGATTGCTTTCAAAGAAGCAGAGCGCATTGGTGCTGACGGGATCGAACTTGATATCCATCTGTCAAAAGATGGCGAACTTGTTGTTATTCATGACGAAACTGTTGATCGCACAACAAATGGTGTGGGACTCGTTTCTGAACAAACAGTAGCGGAACTACAAAGTTTAGATGCTGGGAGTCATAAGCACCCTTCTTTTCATGAAGCGAAGATTCCTACTTTGCGCGAAGTACTCATTTGGCTCTCTACAACAAAACTGCAGCTAAATATTGAACTCAAAACAGATGTGATTCACTATCCGAATATTGAACGAAAAGTTGTCGATCTTGTACGCGAGTACCATCTATCAAACAAAATTATATTCTCATCATTTCATCATGATTCTATTTCATTATTAGCTGAAATAGCACCTGAAATTCCGAGAGCTCTTTTATACGATGAACCCATGTTAGATCCAGTTGGGGAAGCGAGAAAAAGAGAAGCAACGGGGCTACACCCTAATTTTAAACTGTTAACAAAAGAGTTCGTACAAATGGCGCAGAAACAAGGATTTATCTTCCGCCCTTATACAATTAATGAAGAGCAAGACTTGCAAACCATGATAGATTACGGAGTAGATGTCATCATTACAGACTGGCCTACGCGTGCTCTTGAGCTCCTTTCTTAACGGAAAGGGCTCTTTTTTGTGTTTAAAATACAATAAAACCCTCAATACTAGTAAAAGTATATAACGAGGGGATGAAGAAGATGGATCAAACTATCAATTCCAAACTACAAACATATAAACGTCTTTTCTTCACCGTGGCTTTTTCATCTGTTCTATTTTTCGTTTGTTCCTTTTTTATCATTATTATCGTTGCAAAAATAATGGGACCACCTCCCACTTTGGTCCCACAAACGAGTATTTTTTATGCGAATGACGATACAGTTATGGGACAAAGCAATAAGATGCAAAAGCGCTATAATATTCCACTTGAACAGATTTCTCCTTATGTGAAAGAGGCGACGCTTTCGATCGAGGACCAAAGATTCTATAACCATCACGGTTTCGATACGAAGCGAATCATTGGAGCAATCATTGCTGATATAAAGGCGATGGCTAAAGTACAAGGGGCTAGTACTATTACACAACAATACGCTCGTAACCTTTACTTAGACCATGATAAGACATGGAAAAGAAAGCTATTAGAGGCTATTTATACAATCCGCCTTGAAGTCAATTATAGTAAGGATCGTATTTTAGAAGGCTATTTAAATACCATTTACTATGGACATGGCGCTTACGGAATTGAAGCAGCTGCCCAGCTATATTTCAATAAAGCAGCAAAAGATTTAACATTGGCAGAAGCGAGTATGCTTGCTGGAATTCCAAAAGGGCCGAGCCTTTATTCACCTTACTTAAAAAAAGAACGTGCTAAACAAAGACAATCGCTTATTTTAAATGAAATGGTCGAGCAAGGATATATTACAAAACAACAAGCTGAAGCTGCAAAAAAAGAAAGGCTAGCACTTTCTTCATTAGATACAAAAGAAGTGACAGAAATAGCACCGTACTTCCAAGATGCCGTACAAGCTGCTCTTCTTCACGATGTTGGATTAGATGAACAAACATTGCAACGCGGTGGTCTTCGTATTTATACAACATTAGATCCAAAGCTACAAAGCATTGCAGAACAAGCTGTGAAGGATCATATTCCAAAGACAACAGATATCCAAACCGCCCTTGTTTCCATGAATCCGAAAACAGGGGAAGTAGCTGCTCTTGTAGGAGGAAAAGATTATAAGGAGAGCCAATTTAACCGGGCCATCCAAGCTGCTCGTCAGCCGGGGTCAACCTTTAAACCATTTTTATATTACGCGGCACTAGAGAAAGGCTTTACACCTGCTACTCGGTTAAAAAGTGAATATACCGTATTTACTTTAGGAGACGGTGTTTCGAAGTATCAACCGAAAAATTATAAGGGCTATTATGCAGATGATTTTGTAACGATGGCACAAGCTCTTGCCGTATCGGATAATGTGTATGCTGTCAAAACAAACTTATTTTTAGGGACTGAAACTCTCATAAAAACAGCGAAACAATTTGGTATTACAAGTTCATTGCAAGATGTTCCTTCTCTCGCTCTCGGTACATCTCCTGTAAAACCAATTGAAATGGTAAATGCCTATAGTATGTTTGCTAATGGCGGAAAACAGGTGAAACCAGCCTTTATTCGCCGCGTTGTTGATTACGAGGGAAATATTTTATACGATGCACACTTAGAAAGTAAGCAAGTTCTTGATAAAAATAAAGCATTTGTTATGGAAGAGATGATGACTGGAATGTTTAACAAAAAATTAAGCAGTTATGCCGCTGTAACAGGACAATCCCTTCTTCCAAAATTGTCACGAACATATGCCGGAAAATCAGGTTCAACCGAAACAGATAGTTGGATGATTGGCTTCACACCGCAACTTGTCACAGGAGTTTGGGTCGGATATGACCAGCCAAAACCGATTTCCAACCCAGCTGAACAAGGCTATGCAAAAAGAATTTGGGCAGATACAATGGAAAAAGGATTAGATGGTCAGCCGAAGAAAAAGTTGAAGCAACCAAGTGATGTTATCGCTTTAAATATTAATCCTGAAAATGGAAAAATCGCGACAAAAGGATGCCCTACCTTTGTAAAAATGTATTTTACAAAAGGGACGGAGCCAACTGAATATTGTATGGACCATGTTGATGATAAAGAAGACTTTGAGAAAATTAGTAAAGAGAAGAAAAAGGATAGCTGGTGGAAAAAATACATCCCATGGTAAACGAAATGAAAGGCTACTAGAAAATTTGAACTGTACCCTATAAAATGGACAGTTTCATAAAAAGGCCTTAAAAATTAAACACTTAAAAGATGGTTCCGGTATTGTACCGGAACCATTTTTTTGAGTGTCTATTGATAACGATCATAATGATAATCTTGCATATACTCATTTATTACTTCTTGACGAGATTGGAATGTTTGACAACATTTATCATTGCATTCATCCTTCATATGACCGAAAAAAGATTCCATTGGAGTGTTATCTAAGCAGTTTCCTCTACGTGACATAGATTGTCTAAGCCCCATTTCTCTTACTCGCTTTTGGTATTCCGAATGAGTGTAATGAAAACCTTGATCGGAATACAGCATGGCTTCTGAATAAATGGTGCCTCCTAATCTCACTTTCCATTTTTCGAGTGTTTGATAAACAATCTCCATTTGTCAAGAGGGAGAGATGTGATAGGCTAAAATCTCTCGCGTCTTACAATCTTTTACACCTGATAAATATGCTTTTTTCTCTTTCCCATACAATAAATACGTCATATATTGGTTACCATCTTTTGTTCCGGTTCTCCCTGATGAAATTGGCGGTTCAACAGCTTCGGACAGGTCTTATGTTCTTGTGTCGCTTTTGCGATCTGTTTATAAGAATTCGCCCGACGAATCTTCGTTACGAGATGCTTGGCTTCCCCTTACCAATGATATCTAAAGAGAATCCATTCTCTAAAAAAATTTGATTTGGTCCTTTTCCTTGTTGATTTTCCTTCTTTTCTAGTTGCTTCGTTTGTAATTCATTAAAAATCATTTTACTCATGTTCCGTACCTCACTTCTATCGTTGTATCCATTATAACGAGGTTTGCTTAGAAAAATATACAAAAACCCCGAATGATGGACCTTTTTTAAGTGTCCACGATTCAGGGTACAGTTCATTAATTTGGTTCAAGAACTTTTTTAATGCACTTTTTATAGTATAACAAAAAGATTTGGAACCTTCTGTTCACTTACCTTATGATAAATAAACCTTCTCCATCATTAATATCATATATAGTAAATCACGTTAATTATATCAGTTTCCATATATAAATATTAACATAAAAAAGAAATAATTCGCAGTCTTATAAAACGTTTTTATAAATGATATTTTTATATTCGGATTATGCATTATTAATTACAATACTTACCTTGAAAACATGTAGAAAAGAGGTGAATAAGGTTAAAAAGATTTTAATTTCTATGCTAACAGGACTAGTTTTGTGCAGTTCACTTTTTTATTTTCTTTTTTATAGTGAGTCTACATTATCAAAAACAAAATCTAACATTCCCTATAAAAAAGAAGAACAATCTGTAACTTGGGGAAGAAAAGCTGTAATAGAAAATGGATTTACTCATATCCAAAATACAATCAAGGTTGCTATTTTGGATAGTGGTATATATAAAGAACATGAAGATTTAAAAGGTAAAATTGTAAAAGAATTCAATACGATTAATTTAAATAATCCTATTATTGATGAAACTGGTCATGGAACTGCTATTGCTGGAATCATAGCCGCTGAAAATAATACATTAGGAATTTTAGGTGTAGCTCCAAACGTTCAACTTTATGATGTCAAAGTCCTTGATAATCAGGGTAAAGGCGAGGTTAATCATCTTATTGAAGGGATACGGTGGTGTATAGAACAACGAGTTAATATATTAAACATTAGCTTTGGGTTACAATCTGAAACTCCTGAATTAAAAAAAGCAATAGATGAGGCAGTAGATTCCGGAATTATTGTAGTAGCAGCTTCCGGTAATACATATGGATTGGGTGTAGATTACCCTGCTAAGTATGAAAATGTTATATCTATATCATCAGTAAATAAAGAATTTAAACGTGCTAGCTCATCCGCCAAAGGAAAAATAGATTTTGCAGCCCCTGGAGTTGATATATTATCAACCAATCAAGACGGAGGGTATTCCATATATAGTGGAACATCATTTGCTACTGCATTTGCAACTGGTGTTATATCTGTATTATTAGCTGAAAGTGACAATATGCTTAACTTGGACCAAATTAAAAAAATTTTAATTGAGCGTTCAATAGATCTAGGAAGTAGGGGGTATGATAATGAATTTGGCTATGGTTTAATACAAAAATGACTAGGAGTGACTAAAGGTGCAAAAATGGTTAATAAAAATAATGATATTGACTTTATTTATTACTTTAATTCCCAATTTAGGGACTAGTGTTCAAGAAGCTAACGCTGCAACACAAGAAACAAATCTAATTGATCAAAGTGTAGAACAACAAGTTGATAGCAGCATTTCAGAAGGATTGAACGTTGACATTATTACAAATAATAGTACAAAAATCATAGTAGAAAGTGCAGTAACTGCCGAAGATTTTACTGCATCAACGGCTGTTTCTTTAGATAAAGAAACAGGTGATATCCAGGTTAATGGGAACTTTATTGATGCAAATGGGGAAGAAATAAAAGTAAATTTTGATGTTGAAGTAATTAAATCCAATGAAGAAGTATTCATCGCCAACTTTAAAGATCTAAAAACTGGTAAAATATATGAGTACGATACAACAAAACTTCAAGCTTCTTTCATACCAGCCGTTCCAGTGGTATTAGCTTTAGTAGCCAGAGCAGGTATCCAAGCTGCTATTAAAAAATGGGGAAAAACTGCTTTAAGACAAATTTCTAAGCAACTAACAAAATCAAATAGCCCGGTGTGGAAAGGCTTATCACCACACAAAGGAAAAACTAAAACTAGTGGTAAAGGTTCAAAAAAGAAATACTATGAATGGGATCATACCCATAATGACATTGAGGTTTATGATAGTAAAGGTAAGCATCTAGGAAGTATGGATCCCCTTACTGGTGACATGATTAAAGGTCCCGTTAAAGGTAGATCTATAAAAATATAATAGTTTGAATAGAGGTGTACTATTTCTTGAAAAAAATTAGAGGTTGGAAAAGAAGAGTTAGAAAGTTGAATGAATGGAAAATAGAGAATAGTCAATTTGATAATAAATTTTTAGAGGATAACCATTTTGATTATGTAAAAACTTTTAATTATCTAGACACACAGAATTTACCAATTTGGTATAAAAAGAAAGTGATTTGTGCATTGGTTGAAGTTTTCCAAAGTTGGAAATTGGCCGCCGAATCTAAGTTTAATCACTTTTATTTAAGGCTACATATAAATGAAAATGAGTTATTAGATTCGCAGTTGATTATAGCTATAGAGGAACAAATAGTAGAGTATAAAAATAAATTCGTCGAATATCAAATTCAATTAGAAAAACCGTTATTTTTAAATAACATCGCTCTCAATTGGCGAGCATATTATTTAATTTCTATTTGGCTAGAAGATGAAGTAAATACTCTATCTGCAACAGAACAAGAATTATTATTAAATAATTTACTAGAGGTCCGAAAGGTTATCTCCTACGATGATGAAACCTCTAATGAATATTTAATTAAGGACAGTGTTATTTGGGTATCGGATTACGAGAATATTACAGAGGATAAGTAAAAAAATAAATAACCTCTAGAACATGAATTTAGTACTGTACTAAATTCATGTTTTTGATTCTAATTAAATTAATATTACACGTTTGAAACATTGTATCGCTACTTTATGACTTGGTGATTCCTCTTTAATTTCTTGAATCAGTTCATAATCTTTTTCGTCATTCTGTTCCCTCTCCATATGCTGATCTGTTTGACGAAGCCAAGCGTAATATCCTCTACGCCTTACGCCCGCGAGTTCGTAAAAATAACGCACCATACGAGGAAATCGGAAGCGACGAATCGTTTGTTCAATAAGTGTATAGGCTTCACGAGGTGTTAAAATCGCTTCTTCTGTAACGCCTGCCTTTCGAGTTCGTCTAACTTTTTTAAGAATTCCAGTTCTGCCTCCAGAAACGCAATACGAGCTTCCGCTTTCTTTAACTTGTCGTCAGAAGAGAGTGGTTTGGAAGAGGGGCGACCCGTACGTCCTTTTCCGCGACGCTCTGTATAAAATCCTTCCTCGCTAAATTGTTCATATGTTTTTCTCCAACGTTTTAAACATTGGTTTGGCTTCTTTTCACCAATTATCTCTAAATCGAATCCATTTTCTAAAAAAATTTGATTTGGCCCTTTTCCTTGTTGATTTTTTTCACAGCTCTTACTTTAAAATCTGGACAATAGCGAATCGAACGTTTTGATCCTTTTACCACATTTTCCTTCTTTTCTAGTTGCTTCATTTGTTGTTTATTAAAATTATTTTACTCATGTTCCGTACCTCACTTCTATCATTGTATCCATTATAACGAGGTTTGCTTAGAAAAATATACAAAAACCCCGAATGATGGACCTTTTTTAAGTGTCCACGATTCGGGGGACAGTTCAAATTACTTCTAGTAGCCTTTCCCTTTCTTATCCTCAATTGGTTTGAAGATATTATACACCAACGATTTTATTCGCCTAATAATGCATGACGTAATTCTGCGCTCGATTCATTCCAAATTGCTTCATTATGCTCTTTTAGGAATCTTCCCAATACTTGTTTAGACGATTCATCCATATGATCAACGATGATGTGACGCTTTAATGATTTATCCATTTTATTTACATGTTCAGGAAGTGATTTATAGCCGCGGCGAATTTCGCGGTCAACTGTCATTTCACAGGCTGTGACAC
This sequence comes from Bacillus cereus group sp. BfR-BA-01522, assembly GCF_022662635.1. Lineage (NCBI taxonomy): Bacteria > Bacillati > Bacillota > Bacilli > Caryophanales > Bacillaceae > Bacillus > Bacillus cereus group sp. BfR-BA-01522. The sequence goes on from NZ_JAKUDY010000005.1 coordinate 155,323, forward strand.
CGGCATAATACGCACCTTTTTCCGTTCTTTCAATCGTTACCCAAACGAGCCAATACGGTTTTCCGTTCGGAACTTCTTCTTTATTTATTAAAAATTTAATTCCCTTTTCTACCACACTGCGCGCATGCATTGCTCCGATATCAACAAAGGCTGTTTGTTCTGTTACATCTACAATAACAGGTGAAATGTTTTCTAGGCTAAGCGCGCCCACACCAAAACCACCATGTCCATCTGTTGAATCGTTCTTTATAATATTAAAACCGATTTTTTTCTTTTTCTCTGTCATAGACAATTCCTCCTCACTCACAGATTATATAAGCCCAAAGATAGGCACAATGATACTTTCTAAAAACCTTAATACTTGCGGAATGACCACGCTGAAAATAGGTTGAATTGTATAGCGATCAAGCGGTGTAATCACAAGAATTAATAACGCAATTGCTCCATATTTTTCATACTGCGTCATTTTGGCGCGAATATTTGCTGGCGCTAAATCTTCCATAACACGATATCCATCAAGTGGCGGAATCGGTAATAAATTAAAAACAAGCAAAACAACATTAAGAACAATAAAAATTTCAAAAAATTGTCCTAATGTATCTGCAACTGCAAATGGAATTGCAGTTAAAACACCAATCCTTATTAGAGCATACCAAATGATTAAGCCGATTGCTGCCAAAAGAAAGTTACTAATCGGCCCTGCAATAGATACTAAAATGCCAGCAAGACGTGGCCTTTTAAAATTATATGGGTTAACAGGTACAGGACGTGCCCAACCAAAGCCTAAAATAAGTACAGCAATCATACCAATTGGGTCTAGATGAGACATTGGAGACAACGTTAAACGCCCCTGTCTTTTTGCTGTGTCATCCCCGAACTTATATGCAACATATGCATGTGCAAATTCATGCACAGATAAAGCGATAATAATAGCCATTGCTACAAGTGGAATTTGGTGCAATGGATACCTAAATAACTGATCCATACTTCATCTCCTCTTCATTATGTCAAAAAAGAAAATATTTGTTTTTTTGCGATTGTTCTCCCTTAAAATCCGTTATAATAAGATTGTAACTTACATAAAGGAGCGAATATACATGCCATACGTAACAGTGAAAATGCTAGAAGGACGCACAGAAGAACAAAAAAAAGCTCTTGCTGAAAAAGTAACTGCAGCAGTAAGCGAAACAACTGGTGCTCCAGAAGAAAACATCGTTGTTTTCATTGAAGAAATGTCTAAAAATCATTACGCAGTTGGTGGAAAACGCTTAAGCGACAAATAATTTCAATCTTTTTAAGTAAGAAGCAGCGATAAGACTGCTTCTTACTTTTTCCCTTCTAATAGCTGGATAATTTTCTCTTTATATTTTCCTTTTCGTCCATCTTCATAGATTAAATCATGTGGGTAAAATAACTTTTGATCCGTTCTCTTCTTACCAGTAATAGCCTCGACAATATCTGATTCACGAGAAAGTTCTCGAAGTTCTCCATTTGGCATACGAAGTAAAATCGGAAGACGTTCCTCTTCCTCTCCTGCTCGGTAAAAGTCATATGGTAAATCTGACGTTGAATCAACAACTAAGTAATATTCTGGATCTAGACCAATCTTTTTAAATAAACTGCTTAACTCCATCCAATTATCTAAACCATGCTTCTCGGTAAATTCTACATATTTAAAAAGATTCCTGTTCATAAAACGGCGACATAAATCGCTAAGGATTGAATCCTCTTCCTCTTGCCATACCTGGAAGTAGTAATACATCACATTTTCATCTAGTTTTAAGTAATCTTCTACTGTTACTTCTTCTTCAAATAAAGAATAGAAATGTACTGGATGATACTTAAATGTATAATATTGTTCATGCAATGTTTTCGCACGGTGTAAAATCTTCGTTAAAATAACTTCAGCACTGCGCGTTACAGGATGAAAATATACTTGCCAATACATTTGATAACGGCTCATAATATAATGCTCAACAGCATGCATACCACTGCTCTTAATAACAACTTGATCACCATATGGACGCATTACACGCAATATACGCTCCATATCAAAATTCCCATACTTTACCCCCGTGAAATAGGCATCTCGCAACAAGTAATCCATACGATCCGCATCAATTTGACTTGAAATCATACTAATTGCCAATTTATTATGAGATGTTTTCGCAATCACGTCTGCTACCTTCTGCGGAAATTCACAATCTACCCGGCGTAAAACTTCATGAACCTCGGTATCACCAACAATAATTTTTTGTGTAAATTGCTCATGATTAAGTGAAAACACCTTTTCAAATGAATGCGAAAATGGTCCGTGGCCAACATCATGCAAGAGCGCAGCACATAAGCATAATAATCTATCTTCTGCATTCCAATTTGGTCTGCCATCAAATACATCATCAATCATACGACGAATAATCTCATATACACCTAATGAATGAGTAAAGCGACTATGTTCCGCGCCATGAAATGTGAAAAATGTCGTTCCAAGTTGCTTAATACGGCGTAAACGTTGAAATTCTTTTGTCCCAATTAAATCCCAGATGACGCGATCACGTACATGCACATATTTATGTACTGGGTCTTTAAATACTTTCGTTTCGCTGAGTTTGTCGTTTAAATATACCATCGACATCCTCCTTTCTTTACTACATTCTTACTTTATATTATAAACGAAATAGGAAAGAGAAAGAAATGAAAGACTGTATAAAAATACTGTTATATAAAAAAGAAATCACTTTCACGATTCCGAAAGTGATTTCTTTTTTATTATTTCCCTAAAACAAAGTTCGCAACTTCGTCTAAAATCATTTCTTTACCAAGTGGGAAGTATCCTTTGTTTACTGCATCATTTTTAATTGTAAATACGTGGTTGTTCTTAACAGCGTTCATATTTTTCCAAATTGTTTCTTCTTGGAATTCTTTTAAGCGCTGAGAACCGTCACCTGTTGTAAATACGAATAAGTAATCTGGATTGTAGTCGATTAATGCTTCTTTTTGTACTTGTACTAACGGTTTATCCATTGGTGTCCCTGCAACTGCCGGTAATTTTAAATCTGTAAAGATTACGCTACCGTAACCGTAATCACCATATACACGGAATGCATTTGGATATGCAGCCATTTTCATGAACTTCGCATCGCCAGTTTTCGCAACGATTTTATCATGTAATTTGCTTGCTTTATCATCATACTTTTTAAACCATTCTTTTGTTTCTTTTTCTTTATCAAAGATTTTACCTAATTCTTTAAACTTCGGACGCCATTGATCTAATGGAGTTTTTAACATAACAGTTGGTGCAATTTTAGATAGTTGATCATAGATTTTTTCTTGACGATTATTCACAAGAATTAAATCTGGTTTTGCAGCAGCTACTGCCTCAATGTTGATTTTGTCGCCCCAAGCAGAGCCAACTGGTTTTACACCTTTTAATTTATCTGCAATATGAGCATCAATTTTTTCTTGAGACGTATTTGCAGTAATAATTGGTTTCATTCCAAAGATTAATAATTCTTCCGTCGAACCACTAAGGTCAGCAATTTTCTTTGGTTTTGCAGGAATTTTTATTTCCCCTTTTGCATGCTGTACAGTGCGCTCTTTCGCATTTGCGTCAGCTTTCTTTTCTTCCTTCTTATCAGAAGAACAAGCTGCAAATAATACAGAAGTAACAACAAGTACCATTGCTAATAATGTTAGTTTGAATCTCTTCATATTCTTTTCTCCTCCTGGATATCATTTTCTTTATAAGCTGTATATCACTATACGAAACAATAAAAGCAATTTATCAATATATCCCTATTATAAGTTTCGTACATCCCATTCTAACGGGTGTTCAACTTCCCAAACGAAAGTGAGAAGTTCAACATTCATTAGAATGCTTCCCCTCTATCCGATGAAGAGAGGAAGCTTCCCTATTTATGCTTTTTTACGCAATTGTTGATTAATCATCATTAAATCGTACGTTAAACAAATCGGTTTACAATTTACAGGACACGGAACAATTTGCGCTTCGATTTCAAACACTTCGCGCAATGTCTCACTTGTCATAACTTCATCTGGAGTGCCTTGCTTAATGAGCTTGCCAGATCTTAACGCGATCATATGATCAGAAAAACGAGAAGCGTGATTCAAATCGTGAATAACCATAACAATTGTACGGCCTTCCTCTTGATTTAACTTCTTCAATAAGTTTAATACTTCTAACTGGTGAGCCATATCTAAATATGTTGTCGGCTCATCTAATACAAGTAAGTCTGTTCCTTGCGCAAGCGCCATTGCAATCCATACTCGTTGACGTTGACCACCTGATAATGCCTCTGCTGGTCGATGCGCAAACTCTGTCATCCCTGTCACTTCAAGGGCCCAATGAATATAGCGATAATCTTCTTCTTTCAACGTTCCAAATCCTTTTTGATGCGGAAAACGACCATATGAAACAAGTTCAAACACAGTAAGGCCTGTTGGCACTTCTGCAGTCTGTGGTAAAATCGCCATTTTTTTTGCAATTTCTTTTGTTGGCTGTTTCTCAATTGCTTTTCCATCCAGATAAACAGTCCCTCGTTTTGCTTTTAAAATACGAGAAGCTGTCTTTAACAATGTGGATTTCCCGCATCCGTTTGGTCCAATAATTGTCGTGATCTTTCCTTCGGGAATTTCCACTGATAATCCATCAATAATTAATCCTTCATTGTAGCCAACGGATACCGAATCAACTGCTAAAGTCACCATTCAAAACGCGCCTCCCTTTATTTTGTCCTCATAAGTAAATAAATGAAATATGGTGCACCAATAACAGAAATAACAAGACCTACTGGTATTTCTGAAGTTGTGAGTACACTTCTAGAAATCAAATCTGCAAACAATAACAGAAAAGTTCCAATTAATGCTGCTGTCGGTAACATAATTTGGTGCTTCCCTCCGACAAGGCGCCTTGCTAAGTGTGGTGCCATCAATCCGATAAACCCAATTCCACCTGCAACAGCTACAGATGCACCAGCTAAACAAACAGCAATAAATAATAATTTACGTCTTTCTTTCTCAACATTGACACCGAGACCGACTGCCGCTGCATCACCTAAATTCATGACATTCAGTACATGAGCCTTTCGGATTGCAATCGGTAAAAAAATGAGCATCCATGGAAGCACACTTAATACAAACTTCCAATCCGTCCCCCATAAACTACCTGCTAACCAAATCGTTGCAAAGCGAAAGTCATTCGAAGTCATCTTCATGGAGAAAATTAAACTAACCGCTCCAAATCCTGCTGCCACTGCAATCCCAACAAGAATAAGACGCGTTGATGAAACGCCATTTTTCCATGCAAGTGTATAAATAATAACTGCTGCCAATATCGCACCAACCAAAGCAAAAAATGGAAGGATGAATACGGATAAGAACGTACCGGTTCCTACTTTTCCAAAGAAGAAATAGACGAAAACTACAACTGTCAATCCTGCTCCAGCATTAATACCGATAATTCCAGGGTCAGCAAGTGGATTTCTTGATAAACCTTGCATGATTGCCCCTGATATCGCTAATGCTGAACCCACTAAAATAGCAATAACCATTCGAGGCATACGAAATTCAAATAAAATAACGGATTGCTCTTCAACCCCTAATCCTACTAACGATTTCAATACATCTATCGGCGGTATTTTAAATGTCCCTGTATTTAAACTAATGAAAAATACGGACACAATTAACCCCGCTATAATCGTTAAAACAGAAATGTTCTTTTTTGTTAAAATACTTGTCCTCACATTTTTCCTCTCCCTTCATTACGAGCTAAGTAAAGGAAGAATGGAACACCGATTAAGGCTGTAATCGCACCAATTGGTGTTTCAAATGGAGGATTGATAATGCGAGATAACATATCTGCACATTCAATTAATAAGCCACCTAATACAGCGGAACATGGAATGACCCATCTATAATCAGACCCAACGAGAAAGCGTGTCATATGTGGAATCACAAGACCTACAAACCCGACTGATCCGGCCATCGATACGGCTGATCCTGTTAAAACAAGGACAATTACAGTTCCAATAAATTTAATTAAAGTTGTATTTTGTCCAAGTCCGATCGCAATTTCTTCACCGAAGCTTAAGATTGTAATGTATCTAGACATTATAATTGCTAGAACAAGACAAACAAGTCCAATTGGTAACAACATATTAATACTTGCCCATTTCACCCCTGAAACGCCACCTGCATTCCACATACTTACTTCTTGAGCGAGATTAAAATAAAGGGCGATACCAGATGAGATGGCACCAAGCAGGGCGCTAATTGCCGCTCCAGCTAGCGCTAACTTAACAGGTGTTAGTCCTCCTGGTGAGGAAGCTCCCACACCGTATACAATACTTGCACCAAATGCCGCTCCAACAAACGAAGCAATCACAAACATTAAGTATGGTGAATTTGGAAAAAACGCATACATAATCGCAATTCCAAATACTGCTCCATCTGTAATTCCCATTAAAGATGGCGATGCAAGCGGATTTCGCGTCATCCCTTGCATAATTGCTCCTGATACTGCTAGAAACGCACCTGCAACTACGCCTCCAATTGCTCTTGGCATGCGAAGCTCCCAAATGACATTATGATGTGTCAATAAATTATCGAATTGAAAAACAGCTTGCCATACCGTCTTTAAGCTAATATCTGCAGCTCCAAATGAAATGGAAACTGCCATGCTTATAGCCAACAAAATCGTGCCTGCTATTAAAATAATAGAAGCAATAAGCGGTCTGCTCTTAATCTCTTTTATATTTACTTGCTGCTCTATACTCCTCGCACTTGCTCCCATCCCTCAACCATCCTAACCAATAATATATGTAACAAAATGAGATTGATTCTCAAGAAATAATAAAAAGAATATTGACTTTCTTACTTTTTTTGATAATGATTCTCATCATCATATTCCTTATTCTACCTAGCGCTATAAAAGGCTGTCAACTATTATTTTGCAATATACAATTACAAGCATTCGAATCGAACTGCCATTTGAATATAAATAAGAGGAAGAGTGAAACGCTCACTCTTCCTCTTATTTATTTAACTTTGCTTCAATTTTCTTAATTAACTCGTCTTCATTAGGTGCTGCAACTGGACGATTGTTTACAAAAGCGAATGATTTTTTCCGACCCGGTCCACAATAAGATTGGCATCCAATTTCAATACTTGCACATGAATCTATTTTTTTGAGCTTCGGTATCAACGTTTTAATGTTCGTTGCTTGGCAATCATCACAAACGCGAAATTCGTTTCCCATTTTATATAACACTTCCTCTATTTTAAACTTTTCACAAGTACATTTAACCTAAACACTAAATGGTATTTTACCGCTCTTTGAAGCTGGATGCAAGTTTCCTCTATCGCTTTGCACAGCAGAAAACCTTTGTTTTATTTTTTACCTTTCCCTACGTAAATCACCTTCATTCAAACCTTATACCGTATCCCCAGCAAAGAGACGAAATAAATCATCAAAATCTACCATAATTTTAAAAGCTTTGTATAAAAGCTGTTCTTTTTGCCCAATATAAAAATAGGAAGTTCATAAAAAGAAAGGGAGTTGAATCTATGAAAGTAAGACAAGATGCTTGGACAGATGAGGATGATTTATTACTCGCCGAAACAGTCCTCCGTCATGTTCGAGAAGGAAGTACACAGTTAAATGCATTTGAGGAAGTTGGAGATCGTTTAAACCGGACATCAGCAGCTTGTGGGTTTCGTTGGAATGCTGTCGTTCGCTATAGCTATGAACAAGCTCTTCAGTTAGCAAAAAAACATCGCAAAGATAAAATGCGAGCTGCTGGCGGTGAACATGCAAAAAAACGTCTACTCTATACACCGCCAACTCCATCAGTAATAACGTCGCATGAGGAACAAGCAGTACAAGTACCATCAACTGCTTCTGAATCTTCTATCACAATGCAAGATGTCATTCAATTTTTACAAACAGTAGGATCTTCCAATGTGAAAGTAACCGCACTCGAAAACGAGAATACGAGATTAAATCAAGAATTAAAAAAGCAAATCCTTCGCAACGAAGAATTAGAAAAGAAACTGGAAAAATTAGAAAAACAATCGAATACAGTGCAAGAAGATTACGAAACACTGATGAATATTATGAATCGTGCTCGTAAATTGGCACTGATGGACGAAGAAGAACGCACGCAAACCTCTTTCCGAATGGACCGAAACGGTAACTTAGAAAAAATTGCAGAATAAAAAGGATGCGAATAAGGCATCCTTTTTATTCTGCAATTAAATTTCCGTATTTCTCTCTAATTGATCACATTCTCTTTCATCACTATATCTCCAACCATCCTAGCCCCAGTAAGATTCTTTTACAATCTCCCCCGCAACCTTTTTTTGCTATAATAAAGATTGTCATTTTATAGATAAGGGGTTAATGATATGAGAAATTCCCATTCGATTTTATCTCAACCAGAGTGGCGCATTATTGATCAGTCTAGTTTAGGGCCTACGTTCCATGCTCTGCAATCATTTGCAATGGATGATACGCTATGTACAACAATTGGAAATGGTGCTTCAGCTTCAACAATGCGCTCTTGGGTTCATCACAATACAATTGTTCTCGGAATCCAGGATTCAAGGCTTCCTCATTTACAAGAAGGAATTTCTTTCTTAAAAGAGCAGAATTTCAATGTCATTGTCCGCAATTCCGGCGGACTTGCAGTCGTACTTGATGAAGGAGTTTTAAATGTATCACTTTTATTCCAAGAATCTGATAAAGGTATCGATATTGACCTTGGATATGATACAATGTGGCACTTAATTAAAGAAATGCTAAAAGATTACGATGTAAATATTGAAGCAAAGGAAATCGTCGGCTCTTATTGTCCTGGAAGCTATGATTTAAGCATTCATGATCAAAAATTTGCTGGTATTTCACAGCGCCGTATTCGCGGAGGAGTAGCTGTACAAATTTATTTATGCGTTACAGGGAGCGGCTCTGGGCGCGCAGCTCTTGTTCGTGATTTTTACAATATAGCAATTCAAGGAGAACAAACAAGGTTTACGTATCCTAACATTGTACCAAGTACAATGGCTTCATTATCTGAATTACTAGGTGAAACAATTACTGTTCAAGACTTAATGCTGCGCCTGTTAAAAACATTGCAACAGTTTGCACAAAAGTTAACTCCTTCACAACTAACAGTAGATGAAGTTCCATTATATGAGATGAACTTACAGCGCATTATTGATCGTAATAATAAAGCGCTCGGCCTTGAGAAATAACGAAAAAAGCCCCGCTTTAATAGGCGGGGTTTATCATTATAGTGCTTGAGCTGCTGTAATTAACGCTAGCTTGTACACTTCTTCTTCGTTGCAACCACGAGATAGATCGTTTACCGGCATATTTAAACCTTGTAAGATTGGTCCTACAGCTTCAAAGTTACCTAGGCGTTGAGCAATTTTGTAACCAATATTACCAGCTTCTAAGCTTGGGAATACGAATACGTTAGCGTCACCTTTTAAAACAGAACCTGGAGCTTTCTTCTCAGCTACAGATGGTACGAATGCTGCATCAAATTGGAATTCTCCATCTAATGTTAATTCAGGAGCCATTTCTTTTGCAATACGAGTTGCCTCTACAACTTTTTCAGTTTCTGGAGATTTCGCAGAACCTTTTGTAGAGAAGCTTAACATTGCAACGCGTGGGTCGATACCGAATAATTCTGCCGTTTTTGCGCTTTCAATACCAATTTCAGCTAAGTCTTGGCTGTTTGGTGCAATGTTAATTGCACAATCAGCGAATACATATTTCTCATCTTCACGTACCATAATGAATACGCCTGAAGTTTTTGTAACGCCTGGTTTTGTTTTAATGATTTGAAGTGCCGGACGAACTGTATCTGCTGTAGAATGAGCTGCCCCACTAACTAGACCGTGTGCTTTTCCCATATATACAAGCATTGTGCCAAAGTAGTTTTCGTCTTTTAAGATTTTACGAGCATCTTCTTCTGTTGCTTTCCCTTTACGACGCTCAACGAAAGACGCTACCATTGCATCCATTTCTTCATATGTAGCTGGATCATAAATATCAATGCCTGCTAATGTTAAATTCAGGCTAGCAGCTTTTGCGCTAATCTCTTCTTTATTACCAACTAGAATTGGTTTTACAATTTCTTCTTTTGCTAAACGCTCTGCAGCGCCTAAAATTCTTTCATCCGTTCCTTCAGGAAGTACGATAGAAATGCCTTTTCCTTGAACCTTTTCTTTTACTGTTGTAAATAAATCGCTCACGAATAAACCCTCCTACAAATATTAAAAAACTCTACCTTTAAGAATACTTCTTTTCACATATATTTTAAACTTATAGCTCCTAAAAAATAGGGAAAAACAAAATGATTATATTTTCATAAAATTCGGCCTTGTTAAATATCAGTTCACTCTTATTTCTATCATCTTACAATGTGACAATTTTATGCACCCAAGCGTTACATAGGTGAATTTAAAACTATATATGCTATAGTTAACGTATAAAATATCATTAACTGAGGTGAAAGAAATGAGTGAAGCAGCAAAAACATTAGATGGTTGGTATTGTTTGCACGATTTACGTTCTATCGATTGGGTATCTTGGAAAACATTATCTAGCGAAGAACGTGAGCAAGCAATCGTTGAATTTTTAAATATAATTGAAAAGTGGAATAAAGTAGCTGCAGAAAAACAAGGTAGCCATGCAATGTATACAATCGTTGGTCAAAAGGCTGATATTATGTTCATGCTACTGCGTCCAACAATGGAAGAGTTAAATGAAATTGAAACAGAATTAAATAAAACAACATTAGCTGAATATATGATTCCAGCATATTCTTATGTATCTGTTGTTGAGTTAAGTAATTATCTTCCAGCTGATGAAGATCCATATCAAAACCCTCAAATTCTAGCACGTTTATATCCTGAATTACCAACAGCAAATCACATTTGCTTCTATCCAATGGACAAACGTCGTCAAGGTAATGATAACTGGTACATGCTTCCGATGGAAGAACGCAAAAAACTTATGTATAGCCATGGTAAAATTGGTCGTCAATATGCTGGTAAAGTACGTCAAGTGATTACAGGTTCCGTTGGCTTTGATGATTACGAATGGGGTGTAACACTATTTGCTGATGATGTCCTTCAGTTTAAGAAACTCGTATACGAAATGCGTTTTGATGAAGTAAGTGCACGCTACGGCGAATTTGGCACATTCTTTGTTGGAAACATTTTACCAAGCGAAAAAGTAACAAGCTTTTTACATGTATAAGAAAACGAAAGCCTGTACCAAAAAGCCTTACATACTGATCTTTTGGAGACAGATTTCTTCTTATAATGAGATAAGTCGTTTTAGAAAAAATAATGAAAAATATTGAATGTAAAACGGGAGGCAGGGGATACCCCTTCCTCCCATTTTACATTTCTTCATAACAAATAGACCTACCCATTTTTTTATATCTTTTCATATTCCATTAAAATCCTCATTTTTCGGCAATTTTAAATTAAAATAGAGAAAGTTTTGTCAAAATCCTCACAAAATCATGCTAGAATGATACAAGCTATATGCTAATAACGATGCGAAGGTGATTATGTATATGAGGAAAATCTTATCTATTTTACTAGCTTTTCTATTGTTATTTTCTTCCTTAGGAGCAACTAACTCCCATGCAGAAGAAAACATACATATAGAAGCTGCTGCTGCTATTTTATTTGATGCAGACACGGGAAAGGTACTACATGAACAAAATCCCGATGAATTACTAGCTGTTGCGAGTATGTCGAAATTGATGGTTGTGTATGCTGTTTTAGAAGCAATTAAAGCAGGAAAGATTACTTGGAATACAAAAGTAAATATTTCGGACTACGCTTACGAAGTATCGCGTAATAATGAATTTTCTAATGTTCCATTTGAAAAGGGAAGACAATATACAGTGCGAGAATTATATCACTCTATTGTTATCTTTTCCGCAAATGGATCTAGCATTGCACTTGCTGAACTTCTTGCAGGAAGTGAAAAAAACTTCTTAAAGCTTGCTGATGAATATGCCAAAAAACTAGGGTTAAAGAAATATAAATTTGTAAACGCGACAGGGTTAAATAACGCTGATTTAAAAGGAAAACATCCTGAAGGAACCGATCCAAATGGAGAAAATTCCTTATCAGCTCGCGATATGGGTATTCTAGCAAAAACACTGATTACAAAGTATCCAGAAATGCTAGAAGATACAAAACAAAGGTTTCGAAACTTCCCTGATAATCACCCAAAACCAATTCGAATGGAAAACTGGAATTGGATGCTCCCTGGTGCTGCCTTCGCTTATGAAGGAACAGATGGATTAAAGACGGGAAGCTCTGACACAGCGGGATATGGTTTTACCATTACAGCAAAACGTGGCGACTTACGCCTTATTTCTGTCATTATAAAAACAAAATCAATGGATGAACGTTTTACAGAATCTCGCGAATTAATTGATTACGGATTTCGTAACTTTGAAAAGAAAAAGTTAACACTAGATAAAAACAATACGATTTCTGTCGTAAAAGGAAAAGAAGATGCCGTATCTATAGCACCTGAAAAGGAAATAGAAGTTGTCACAAAAAAAGGAAGTAAACCACCTTACAAAACTTCAACCGAGGCTATTCCTTCACTTGCTGAAGAGGGAAAGCTAATTGCTCCTATTAAGAAGGATGCGAAAGTAGGTTCAATTGTCTTAGAAACAACCGATCGATATGGATTCTTAGATGGTAGTAAACAGCTGAAAGTTGCGGCTAAAACAACTGAAGAAGTGGAAAAAGCGAATTGGTTTATATTAACGTTGCGATCCATTGGTGGTTTCTTTTCAAACATATGGGCAAACACATTTGAATCATAAAGGGCTGGCAAAGTGCTAGCCTTTTTTATTATTTTCCTCCCTTTACAGTTAAAATTCTCCTTCTTAAAACTTTGTTTGGTTGTCATATCTGCTTCCTTTTCCTCATACGTATGAACTAGTAATTGTTCTAAACTTCATCCAGAAATAAACCTCTTTCTCTAATGCATTCCAAACAGAGAGGTGAGACATAATGACTGTTATTTCGCATACAGAAGAAGATGTGAAGTTATTAGCTAGGCTAATGCGTGCCGAAGCTGAAGGTGAAGGGAAACAAGGTATGCTAATGGTTGGGAATGTTGGGGTAAACCGTGTTCGTGGAAATTGTTTAGACTTTAAAAACATACGAAATTTACGTCAAATGGTTTATCAAAGACCTGGTGGATTTGAAGCAACTCAAAAAGGCTATTTCTATCAACGAGCACGCGAGCAAGATATTGCACTTGCCAGACGGAATATTCAAGGTCAGCGTTTTTGGCCTGCAAATTTTGCATTATGGTTCTTTAGGCCTGAAGGTGATTGTCCACCAACTTGGTATAACCAGCAAAATTCCGGCCGTTTTAAAAAGCATTGTTTCTTTCAACCTTCCAGTGCAGATTGTCCAAGAGTGTATTAAAGAATAAACTGAGGAGGGATTTTTGAATGGCACAGCAACAAAATCCATACTACGGAACAGGTTTTTATCAACCTTCAGGAGGTTATATGCAACAACCACAGCAACAACAAATAATTCCGCAACAACAGCAAGCTTTGCAGCAACAAGCTGCACAAGCACAATATGCAATATCTCAAGGAATGCTTCCATTAGAGCAATCCTATATCGAAAATATTCTTCGCTTAAATAAAGGGAAACAAGCGACTGTCGTTATGACATATGAACGCAGTAGTTCTTTAGGGACTCAATCTTATACTGGTATTATTGAGGCTGCTGGGCGCGACCATATCGTAATTAGCGAACCACAGTCTGGAAAACGCTATTTATTGCTTATGATTTATTTAGATTACGTTGAATTCCCCGAAGAAATTACGTATCTACCTAGTCAACAAGCGACTTATGCTCCAAGATAATAAACAAAGCTGGCAAATGCCAGCTTTGTTTTATAATCCTTTTACAACTGCAGTTCCTAATAAAATCCATCCTACAATAAACGCGACACCGCCAAGAGGAGTAATTGGTCCAAAAAACTTAATGCCAGTTATACTTAATGCATACAAACTTCCAGAAAACATAATAATTCCGGCTACCATAAACCAACCTGCTGCACTTACAAGAGATGACTGAAGTTTATCCATTAATAATGCAACAATCAACAATCCTCCTGCATGGAACATTTGGTATGTAACCCCTGTCTTCCACACTTCTAACATTTTAGCGGAGACTTTGTTTTCTAAACCATGTGCGCCAAAAGCCCCTAATGCCACTGATAGTCCTGCTGCAATACAACCTAATAAGAAGAAAATTTTCATAAGAATTCCCCTTTTTATCTTTATGATAAGAAATTTTTACATATAAGCCAAACGTTTTACCCTTTAAAAATCAAATAAGGAACTTCCGTTTGCATCTTCTTCTTTCATATATACAGGTTCCCCAGCCGATACTGTCGTTACTTGTTGGGTTACTGGCGCTGCCATCGGATGAGATGAAATCACTTGTGACTGTAATTTCGGTTCTACATACACACTTGTTTCAGTCTGTTCATCTAATAGTAAATCACATAGTGCGCGAACAACTGACAAATGCTCCTTCACCTTCTGCCCTTCACTCCCTTTTGCTTTTGCAATCTCATTTGCCATTTTATTTAAAATTTTGTCACTAGACACTTGCATACATCGTCACCTCTTACTTTCTATTTCTTTCTTAAATTGCTCCAGCCTCTCTACCGGACCAAATACTATTATCATATCACGTTCTTGTAGTTTTTCCTGTCCGGTCGGATTATGGATCATATCTCCATTTCTTAAAATCGCTAAAATGGTGACATCAAATTGGTTTCTCACGTTACTTTCCAGCAATGTTTTTCCAATCACAATCGCATCTTTTCCGATTTGAAACTCTTCTATTGCAAAGGATTGTTCTGTCCCATATAGCACTGTATCAATATAATGAACCGCCAATGGATTTGCAATACCTTTTGCAATATGAATTCCAGCCATACTGGATGGATTGATCACTTTATCCGCACCAGCGCGACGTAACTTTTCTTCCGTTTCTGGCTTTTCAGCTCTAGCCACAATTTTGATGTTACGATTGAGTCCTCTTGCTGTTAACGCAATAAATACATTTTCAGCATCATTGGCAACAATCCCTACAAGCCCAGCAGCTCTCTTAATTCCAGCTTTCATTAATATTTGATCTTCCGTAGCATCACCATGTACATATAAAATTTTTTCTTTTTCTAGTACTTCTCTATCTTTATCGACCACAACAAAAGGAACTTTCTTTTCCTGTAATTCATGTACAACTTGAAGTCCTACTCTACCACAGCCACATACAATGATATGATCTTTTAATCCCGCTATTTGTTTATCCATTTTCTTCCTCCGAACTGCATGAAATAAATTGCCCTCTATAATCATTGCCGCTACTACCCCAATGGCATATGTAACAATCCCTACTCCAATAGGTATAATTAAAAGTGCAAAAATTTTCCCAGCTTGTGTTACTGGAATTGCATCTCCATACCCTACTGTTAATACTGTAATCATTGTCATCCAAAAAGCTTGAAACAAACTAATTTCTTCTATTACCATAAATCCAATTGTTCCAAGTATGACAACAAAACACATACATATAATCGCTATTAACAATTGCCTGCGTGCATTCATATGGTTCCTCAACTCCTTTCTCAATCTACAAATCTTTGCCAGATAAAATAAAATACATATATACTAGAAATGGAATCTATGAAAGAGGTCGATATCATGAAAACATTTCTTTCTGCCCTGCAGTGGGCACTATTTATTTTAGCCGGTAGCCTAATTGTACCGATTAGCGTTGCCACCAGTTATGGACTGGGTGGTACCGAAGCAATTGCTTTTATACAAAGGACATTATTTGTTCTTGGATTTGCAGGCTTATTGCAAGCTCTGTTTGGCCATAAGCTACCTATTCAAGAAGGTCCGGCCGGCCTTTGGTGGGGCGTCTTCTCTCTTTATGCAAGTTTAGGTATCGTACTATTCGGATCAAACATTGAAACGCTCCGCGTCTTACAATACGCTTTCCTATTAAGCGGTATGATTTGTATTATTCTTAGTGTTTTTGGACTTATTGATAAGCTCGTTCATTATTTTACACCAACCGTAATCGGAACGTATTTATTTCTTCTTGTTGCACAGCTGAGCGGTGCTTTCTTAAAAGGAATGTTTGGGCTGGATGGAAGTCATACGAAAGTGCAAATAAACGTATTTATTCTCTCACTTGTTGTTATTGTACTATCTTTTTTCATTATGAAGCTACCTATTATTGGGCAATATTCTGTTCTGTTTAGTATTGTCTTCGGATGGGTTTTATTTGCTTGCTTCGGTTTATCTAATCCGATTCCGCCTGTAACAGAGATCATTCAGCTTCCATCTATATTTGTTTTTGGATCACCTCGTATTGAATGGAATATGGCAATCACAGTTCTGTTTGTCACACTACTTCTTCTTACAAACATGTTAGCAAGTATTCGCGTTGTTCAAAAAGTAGTTTCCCAATACGAAGAAAATGCAGTACAAAATCGCTTCAAGCAAGCTGGTATTATAACAGGTATCAATCAATTATTAGGCGGTCTATTTTCATCGGTAGGACCTGTAGCTATTTCAGGATCAGCTGGTTTTATCGCAACAACAAATATTTATAAGCGAATTCCTTTTATATTAGGATCAAGTTTTATTATTCTAATTAGCATATTTCCAAAGATTACTTCATTCTTTGCAGCTATTCCTATCGCCGTTGGATACGCAGCCATTTATCCCGTATTTGCAAGTATGATTGGCCTTGCCTTTCGTGAATATGATTCAGTACAAAATAAAGAACGTCTATTTCGCGTTGCTGGGTTATCGCTCTTTACTGGAATTGGAGTTATGTTTGTACCACCAGAGGCATTCTCCGTCCTTCCACCCGTTTTCGCATCATTTTTTAGTAACGGTCTCGTCCTTGGCTCCGTTATGGCCATTTTACTTGAAGTTCTATTTTCTCGTTCAAAAGACAAACAATTTTCGTAAATAGCAGAACTTCTATTATTACACTCTACTTTTCAAGTTGCTACGATAGTCATAAAATATCATGGGCATATCGCCCTTGATATTTTATACTAACAATGTAATTACCTTTTCGTTATGCAAGAAGAAGTTTGACGTCTTACGATTTGCTTCTTCATATTTTTATCTCTAGTAATGTTATTTATTATTCCGATACAGAAAGGAACTTTCTATATGTCTTATAAAATGATTGTTTTAGATTTAGATGATACTTTATTACGTGATGATCACACGATTTCAGAGCGTACAAAGCGAGCTTTAATGACAGCTCAAGAACAAGGTGTTAAAGTCGTACTTGCTTCAGGACGCCCAACATTTGGTATGCGTCATATTGCGAAAGAACTTCGTTTAGAAGAATATGGAAGCTTTATCTTATCATTTAACGGTGCAAAAATTATTAATTGTAAAACAGATGAAAAAATATTTAGCAGTACGTTATCACCTGAAATCGTTCACAATTTATATGAGATTAGTAAAGAAGAAGGTGTCTGGATTCACACATATATAGGTGATGATATTATAACGGAAGAAAATAATCCCTATACAGAAATCGAAGGACAACTTACAGGTATGCCAATTATCCAAGTAGATAACTTTGTCGCGGCTGTACAAGAACCTGTTGTAAAAGTATTAATGAATAAAGAAGCAGAGCGCCTGATTGAAGTAGAGAAAAAACTCCAAAAACAATTAGAAGGAAAGCTAAGTGTTATGCGTTCCAAACCATACTTCTTGGAATTCACAGAAGCTGGTGTTACAAAAGGAACAAGCTTAAACCAACTTATCCAAAAGCTTGGTATTAAGCGCGAAGAAGTCATTGCAATAGGTGACAGCTATAATGATCAGACAATGATTGAATTTGCTGGCCTTGGCGTTGCAATGGGCAATGCTCCAGATGATATTAAAGCCATCGCAAACTATGTAACAGATACAAATATGAACGATGGTGTTGCAAAAGTAGTTGAGAAATTTGTACTAAAAAATGAAGTAATTGCTTAATTTCATCATTCATCCCCTCCCTTTGAAGTCAAATATTTCAAAGGGAGAGTTTCTTTAAATATAAGAGATTTTGTGAAGATATTTCGAACTTTACAATATTATCATAGTGCAAACTTTGTTTTTGTATATAATGAAACAAAAAAGACTATTTTATTTTGGAAACGAATACAAATTTATTATATACAAGCTTATATTTAAGGAGGCTATCTCATGTTATCTACACCAGTTGGACGATTAAGAGCAATCGGATTTGTCGAAGGGATTTCTTTTCTATTACTATTATTTGTAGCGATGCCATTAAAATATTTTGCAGGATTTGCAGCAGCTGTGAAAATTACAGGTATGGCTCACGGTGTATTATTTATTTTATTTATCTTTGCAGTCATTCAAGTAACGATTGCAAACCGTAAATCTATTTTATGGGTTCTTGGTGCACTTCTTGCATCCGTTATTCCGTTTGGCACATTCGTACTAGATGCAAAATTAAAAAATGAACAATAAAAGGTAGCTCACACAAGCTACCTTTTATTGTTACATTATAAATTTGGAATTTGCCAATCAATTTCTTTTTCACCAATGCTAGATAAAAAGCGATTTACTTTCGAAAAGGGCTTGCTGCCAAAAAAGCCGCGGCTTGCTGAAAGCGGACTTGGATGTACAGACTCAATGATATAGTGATTCGGATTCGTAATTCGTTTTTTCTTTGCTTGTGCGTGACGCCCCCATAATATGAAGATGACTGGTTTTTCCCGCTCATTTAATAACTCAATAACACGGTCTGTGAACTGTTCCCATCCTTTTCCTTTATGAGAATTCGCCTCTCCTTGGCGAACTGTTAAAACAGTATTAAGCAATAATACGCCTTGCTCTGCCCATTTTACTAAATAACCATGATTCGGAATTTCACATCCAATGTCTGCTTTTAGTTCCTTATACATATTTTGTAAAGATGGTGGTACCCTTACTCCTGGTTGTACAGAAAAACTTAATCCGTGTGCTTGGTTTGGTCCATGATACGGATCCTGCCCTAAAATCACAACCTTTGTATCCTCATAACTCGTATAATGTAGTGCGTTAAAAATATCATTTGCATTTGGATATATGACCCGCATACTATACTCTTCTTTCAAAAATTGTCTTAAGTTTTGATAATATGGCTTCTCAAACTCTGGTCCAAGTATTGGTTCCCAATCATTCTTTAAAATTTTTTTCATTACCCTCACTCCTGATTCATTTAATTAACCATATCTTGCTTCGTAAACACTACAAAGGAAACAACGAGAGAGACCACTGCCCAAATTGTTAAATTCATTAACGAAAATCCCATCGATAAACCTTGTAGCGCTGGTAAATTTCCGGATAAATAATCTGTTAATGATAAATTGACGCTGAATATATATTTTGCGCCTTCCCATGATGTGGCAAAAGAACTTAAAATACCACCAGCAATTAAAGCTGCTAACATGATCCCCATACCAGCGGGCGTATTACGAATCAAAACGGAAACCATGAAGGAGATTGTCCCAACAACAATTGCTACAAACCACGCTAACCCATACGCCATTAAATTATATTGCGATTGCGGGATTAAGTGTACAAAATTCGTATTTAATGTTTCCTTATCAATGACAAACCCTGTTAACACAGGTAAGTCCCATCCTGCATATCCAAAAACAATGCCAGATAGTATATAAGAGAAAAGGCCAACAAGTAATACGATAAGCGAAATAAACAAAAGCATCGTAACATATTTACTCAAGAGAATTTTCCAGCGCCTAATTGGACGAGTTAAAAGCAGTTTCATTGTCCCATCACTTCTTTCGCCCGATACAATATCAATTGTCACAATCATGACAAGAAGTGGGATAAACAATGTAATCCCTTGTTCAATGAACGCCCTTACAAAAGTTGGTGCTCCCGGTGCTGCTGGATTAATGTTATGATCTAAATAATATTGTTGTTGCTCTACTCTAACTTTAAGCCAATCCCGCCACTCTTCTGGCAATCTAGAATTGTTCAAACGATTTTGCGAATCGACAATTTGCTGTTGAAGTGCAACTTTCCAATCATTTGTCCCAAGTCGTTTTTGCGTTGTTTGTATCTCTCTATACTGCGCGTATACAAAAAGCGGAATGAGAATGACTAATATTAACATCACCACAAAAATACGTTTCTTGCGATAAATTTTCTCAGATTCATTCAAAACAAGATTCGCAAATTCACGCATGCGCCTCACCTCTTGTGAGTTCAATAAATAGATCTTCTAATGTAAACACAAGTTCTTTCACACTATGTACCTCTATCTCACTCTCTACAAACCGCTTATTCCAACTGCTAATTGATTTCACATCCATACGGCATAGTAAACGATGATGATCTATGCTAATTTCAGTCACTTCTTCTGATTTTTCCAATAGATCTTTCGCCTTCAAAATGGGTGTAACAATCCACTCTACGCGGTCGCTTGCAGCTTTTATTAACTCTTCAATAGGAGCAACTGTAATAATCTTGCCTTTCTGAATAATAGCTACGCGATCACATATCATTTGCACTTCACTTAATAAATGACTTGAAATAAATACACTCATCTTTTCCTCTCTCACCAGCTTATGTATAAATTCTCTTAACTCTCTTATACCAGCTGGATCTAATCCATTTGTTGGCTCGTCTAATATAAGCAGTTTCGGTCTTCCAAGAAGAGCTTGTGCAATTCCAAGGCGTTGCTTCATTCCAAGAGAATATGTTTTTACTTTATCATGGATTCTTTCATCTAAATGAACCATCTTTGCAATTTCAAAAATACGCTCATCTGGTATACCGCCTAACATCCTTGCAAATTGCTTTAAATTTTCAAAACCTGTTAAGTACGTATAAAGCTCTGGATTTTCAACAATACTACCAATTTGTCGCATGGCTTCTCGAAAATTGTCCTTAATATGATAACCACCGATAGAAATTTCACCTTCCGTTGCCTGAATCAGTCCAACTAACATTCGAATGGTTGTCGTTTTCCCTGCACCATTTGGTCCAAGAAAACCAAACACTTCCCCTTGTTTAACATCAAATGAAATATTTTCTACAAGCGTCTTCTTTCCGATAACCTTTTTTACATTCCTTACTGAAAGGATTGTCGTCATTTTGCCCCTCCCCCTTGTAGTTTCAGCTTACTTACAACATTTTGCACTAAGCGATCTGCCATATATGAGTAACCTATTTCATTCGGATGAAAATGATCTGAATACAATAGTTCTTTTCCGCGATTTTGAAACAAATCGAATGTCGGTACAATGTATACATTTTTATGACTGACTGCTATTTTTTCTAACGCTGCATTCCAATCTACAACAATATTTGATGAACCTTTTAAGTCTTCTACATCTTCGAAAGGATTATATAACCCTAGCCAAAAAATAGGACTATCCGCATTTAATTTACGAATTTCTGTTATAATTTTCCTTGCTTGATTTTGAAACATTTCCGTATCTGGGCGATATGTTTCCAAGTCTATTTTCTCAAGCGATTCCCAACCTGGGAATAAATCATTCCCCCCAATTGTTAGCACAATAAGATCCGCACGCCTAATGGAATATCTAGCGCCGCTACTCTCGATTTGCTGTAACAAATCCGCCATCTTCGCTCCACTAACAGCTAAATTCGTTATTGCAACTTTTGTCTTATCCCCTTTTTCCAAATCTTCTTTCATGCGTCCAACATAACCAATTCCTTCTTTATCGCCAACACCTCTCGTTAGCGAGTCTCCTAAGCTAACTACTTGTAACGTCCCAGCTTTCTTTTTTTCTTTTCCTTGCGCCTCTTCTCGTTTCATAACTACATTCGAAGCTTTTGGATTTAATACATCATGAATACCTGAAAGAAAACCGTATGCAAATAAGCAAAAAGACGCCACCGTAAGAAGTAATATTACCTTTACTAATTTTGCCCTCATATGACATCTCCTTTTCGTTCCCTTAGATTGTTCCTAATTATACCAAACCGCAATTTGAAAAGCGATTTTTCCCCTTTATGTTGTTTCTCTCTTCATTGTGCTCAAGCTTTTCAGCATAAATAAAGCCTATTGAGTTATGAAAAACTCAATAGGCCTTTTCCGCTTTATTGTAAAACAACTCCCTGAATATAGTCAGGCACAATCTTCTTATTATTTGGAAACTGGATTCATCTGTTTTGTATCACTTACAATACTCAAGTCTTTCAAACCAGCCCCTAGCCTTTCATAATATTCAGTGAAGCCTTTCCATATTACTTCGCATCCCCTTCAATTCGATAGTTTGCTTTCACACAATCTACTTCCTCATATGATCCCAATGTATGTAAAATATATTCATAGTCTGCAAGAGATGCACGATGAGTAACGATAACAATTTCAGCTTTTCCTTTCTCCTGAAGTGGCATTTGAATAATTTTTTCAAAGCTTACACCTCGTTCAGAGAATAGCGATGTAATTTTTGCAAATACACCAATTTCATCTTTTACATGCAATCGTAAAAACTTTTTCACAAAAATTTCATGAGGCTCTTTTAATACTTTCTCATACTGTGGAGAAACTGCACTATTCCCCGTTACACCAAGGCGAATATTTTGCATAACGGCAACGAGGTCAGAAACAACCGCTGTTGCTGTTGGTAAACTTCCAGCACCCGGTCCATAAAACATCGTCTCTCCTACTGCCTCCCCGTATACATATACAGCATTATATTCATTTTGAACAGCTGCTAGAGGATGTGTATTAGAAAGCAACGTTGGCTCAACTGTTACTTCTAACCTGTCACCATCACGCTTTGCAAGTCCGATTAGCTTGATGGTATAGCCTAAACTTTTGCTATATGCAATATCTTCTTCCGTAATAGAAGTAATCCCCTTCACTTTCACATCTCCAAGTTCTACATTGGTAGAGAAACCAAGAGTTGCTAAAATCGTCATCTTTCTTGCCGCATCTAACCCTTCTACGTCTGATGTTGGATCTGCCTCAGCAAATCCAAGCTGTTGCGCTTCCCTTAACACGTCGTCATACGCTCTCCCTTCGTCAGACATTTTTGTCAAAATAAAATTTGTTGTACCATTCACAATCCCCATTACTTTTGTAATCAAATCTGAGGAAAGCCCCTCTACAATGCTTCGTAAAATAGGGATGCCACCTGCAACACTTGCCTCATAAAATAAATCCGCACTGTTTTCTTTTGCTACTGTTAAAAGCTCTGCCCCATGTAATGCCATTAAATCTTTATTGGCAGTAACAACATGTTTTCCATTCTTTAAAGCTTGTAAAATGTAAGCTTTTGCTTCTTCTATTCCACCCATTACTTCAATAACAACATCAATATTCGGATCATCTATAATTTCATTTGCACGCTTCGTTAATAAATTAGGGGGGACTTGGACCTCACGTTCTTTATCTATATTTTGTACTAGTACTTTTGCTACTTTCACTGGGCAACCTACTTGGTGCATTAATCGATCCTGATGGTTCTCAATAATACGAACCACACCGCTTCCGACTGTTCCAAGTCCTAATAACCCTACCTGAATTTCATTCATAACACTCTTCACCCCTCTAAAAAATGTATTTAGATGTCATTATATAGTTTAAAATTCCGAAAAACAATGTATTTAGAACATTCAAAAAATAAAAATTGGTCTACGTAAAGAAAACGCCACCACATGTTATAGCATCCTTTACAAAATATAAGGGGTTTCCTGATACACATAATAATTAAGCCAATTCGAAAATAGTAAATTGCCATGACTTCGCCATCTAACAAGTGGTTTTTCATCTGGATTATTATACTTAAAATAGTTTTTTGGAACTGCTATATTCAATCCTCTTTGTATATCCCGTTCATATTCTCGTTTTAATGTATCGCAGCTATATTCGCTATGCCCAAGAACAAAAATATGTTTTCCATTTTGTCCGATAACAAGATAAACACCCGCTTCTTCTGAAATCGCAAGCAATTTCAAGTCTTCTACCTTTTCTATGTCTGCTGCATGTACTTCTGTATGACGAGAATGCGGTGCAAAAAAGAGCTCATCAAATCCTTGTAATAATTTCACATGTTGCTCAAGTACTTCATGTTCGAACACACCGAACATTTTTTCTGCAAGCGGATATTTAGGAATCCCATAATGATAGTACAATCCAGCTTGTGCTCCCCAACAAATATGCAATGTAGACGTTACATTCGTTTTCGAATAATCCATGATTTTCTTGAGTTCTTCCCAATAATCCACATCTTCAAATGGAAGAGTTTCAATCGGAGCTCCTGTAATAATAAGCCCATCAAATCTCTCTTTTTCAATATCGCGAAATGTTTTATAAAAACTTGTTAAATGATCTTGCGCTACATTGCGAGAAATATGCGACTCCATATGAAGTAAATGCATATCCAATTGGAGGGGCGTATTACCGAGTAATCTAAGTAATTGTGCCTCGGTTTCTTGCTTTTTGGGCATTAAGTTCAAAATTGCAATTTTTAAAGCTCTAATATCTTGTTTTTCTGCTCGCTCCTTTGTCATGGTAAAAATATTTTCTTCTTGCAACACTTTACGAGCTGGTAAATCCTTGTCAATTATGATTGGCATTTGTTTTGCCTCCAATTAAAGCTGCTTCCAAATCAGCAATAATATCAGAAACATCTTCTATACCAACTGATAAACGAATTAAATCTGACGTAACACCGGCTAAACGTTGATCTTCTTCCGTTAACTGTCTATGTGTTGTACTAGCAGGGTGAATAACACAAGTTCTTGCATCTGCAACATGTGTTACAAGCGTTGCCAAATTCACATTTGCTATAAATTCTTTCGCCGCTTCTAGTCCGCCTTTAATTCCAAACGTTAAAACTCCACTTGCACCTTTCGATAAGTATTTTTGTGCCAATGGATAATTTTCGTTACCCTCTAATCCTGGATAATTAATCCACTCAATACGCTCATGCTTAGCAAGCCACTTTGCAATTGTAAGAGCATTTTCACTATGGCGTTCCATTCTCAAATGCAACGTTTCTAAACCAATATTGCTAATATATGCATTGAAGGGGCTCATACAATTTCCATAGTCTCTTAACAATTGAACACGCGCTTTTACAATATATGCTGCTTCCCCAAAATCCTTCACATAACTTACACCATGATAACTTGAGTCAGGTTCTACAAGTTCGGGATACTTTCCATTCGTCCAATCAAAATTCCCTCCATCAATTACAACGCCACCTAATGAGCTTGCATGCCCATCAATATACTTTGTTGTAGAATGGACCACAATATTTGCTCCATGCTCAAACGCCTGACATAAATATGGCGTTGCTAATGTGTTATCAACAATAAACGGTACGTCTAGTTCTTTTGCAGCACGAGAAAATTCCTTGAAATTCAAAACGTTCATAGCTGGATTTCCAAGTGATTCTGCATAAATAAGCTTTGTTTTATCATTGGCAAGCGCCACAATTTCATCAGCGGATAAGTTCGGATTAAAAAATGTAACATCAATTCCAAGCTTACGCAAACTAACTCCAAATAAGTTAAAAGTTCCTCCATAAACAGTTGAAGAACAAAGTAAATGGTCACCACTGCTACAAATATTTAAAATGGCAAGCATAATAGCAGCCTGACCGGAAGCTGTTGCAACAGCACCGACACCACCCTCTAGTTCTGCTAACTTCTGCTCAAATGCTGCAATTGTCGGATTCCCAATACGCGTATAGATATACCCTTCTGCTTCTAAATTAAAAAGCGCCGCCAAATCATCTGAGGTGTCATATTTATATGTTGTACTTTGATAAAGTGGTAGAACGCGCGGCTCCCCATTCTTTGGTGTATATCCCCCTTGCACACAGATCGTTCCTTTTCCCCATGATTCGCTCATTTCTCATACTCCCTTCTTATATAAAACAAATAAAAAAACTGCTTCTTTCCTGAATGAGAAAGAAGCAGTTTAAAAACACGCTCTAAAATTCCTTCTTATCTCTCAGGATTTATTACCTGCAGGATTTGGCACAATTCCGATATTCGGCTGTTGCCAAGGCTTCATAGGGCCTGTCCCTCCACCTTTTCTTGATAAGACTATGCAATTACCAATGATTTTATAGCAATTATTTTCTAATGTCAATTTATTTACTGAATCTTTATAAAACAATATATTAACTGTTTATTTTTATTTTCAAAAAATTAAAACTATATAACTATCCTATATCACAATAACAAGCAAGTATCCCTTAGTAACTACTCTATAATCACAGCTGTGCCATAACCGATTAATTCTGAAGAACCTTGCCCAGCGGCCATCTCAAAGTGCAGACCAACAAGGGCATTGCCCCCTAACTCTTTTGCCTCTTTCTCCATACGTTCTTTTACTATTTTCTTAGAATCCTCTAGCCTTTCTGTATAACTGACTAGTTCTCCACCAACAATTGACTTTAAACTCGCAAATAAATCTTTTCCAACGCAACGTGATTGAACAACACTTCCCGTTACTAATCCAAGAATGCCTGTAATGGTTTTTGTTGGTACGGAACCTGTAGATACCATCAACATTCTGACTCTCCTCCTATTTCATCCTCCATATATAACAAAGCAACTTTACATTTAAGTGAACATAAACTTACAGTTTATGATAAAAATAGATATCCTTTCAATGGAACAATCCACTTTTTTACTTTGTACTTATTCACAACATTGATATAATGATTAAAAATGCAGTTATCATTATATCACCTGAGGGGGCTTTTACAATGACATTAAATAAAGCACTTACAATTGCTGGTTCTGACACAAGCGGTGGTGCCGGAATACAAGCAGATTTAAAAACATTCCAAGAACTTGGTGTATACGGAATGACATCTCTTACAACAATCGTAACAATGGATCCACATAATAGCTGGGCACATAACGTATTTCCTATCCCTGTTTCTACATTAAAACCACAATTGGAAACAACAATTGAAGGTGTCGGTGTAGATGCATTAAAAACAGGCATGCTTGGATCCGTAGAGATTATCGAAATGGTTGCTGAGACAATCGAAAAACATAATCTAAAAAACGTTGTCGTAGATCCAGTTATGGTTTGTAAAGGGGCAGACGAAGCCTTGCATCCGGAAACAAATGACTGCTTACGTGATGTTCTTGTACCAAAAGCATTAATTGTAACACCAAATTTATTTGAAGCATATCAATTAAGTGGTGTGAAAATTACTACTCTTGCAGACATGAAAGAAGCAGCAAAAAAAATTCATGCTTTAGGTGCAAAATATGTACTAATTAAAGGCGGTAGCAAATTAGGTACAGAAACAGCAATTGATGTATTATATGATGGTGAAACATTTGAACTTTTAGAATCAGAGAAAATTGATACAACAAATACACATGGTGCAGGTTGCACATACTCAGCAGCCATTACAGCTGAACTTGCAAAAGGTAAATCTGTAAAAGAAGCTGTAAAAGTTGCGAAGGAATTCATTACTGCGGCGATTCGTCATTCGTTTAAAATCAACGAATATGTAGGCCCAACACATCACGGTGCATATCGTAAATTTGCCGGAAAAGAACTTGTATAACAACGCAAAAGTAAAGCTATCAAACGGTAGCTTTATTTTTTATTTTTGTTCCACGTGAAACGTAAACAGAAAAGAAGAGTGAAACCTCACTCTTCTTTTTTAACAACATCTTGATACTTTTCCTCCTTTTGCATTAAATCTTGCTTCTTGTGCCTCTGCAAAAAATTGTTTTCGGCATAATATAGGCTCTCCAGGATGATTTTCTTTCATATGAATGACATATGTTTCATAACTTGGAACTCCAACAAGCAAGCTAATGAATTGTTTTCTTGCTCCCCATATGTTTCCGAATTTTTTAAGCATAATTTCTCGACTCACTTTCATCTCTTGGAATATATGGCGCTTCTTTTAATGGTATCGCCTTGTTTTGCAACACACGAACCCATATACGAATTGCAGAAATTAGAACTGCTATGACAACTAACATGAAAATTCCACAAAGTGCTGCATCAATATAATCATTG
This sequence comes from Bacillus cereus group sp. BfR-BA-01522, assembly GCF_022662635.1. NCBI lineage: Bacteria > Bacillati > Bacillota > Bacilli > Caryophanales > Bacillaceae > Bacillus > Bacillus cereus group sp. BfR-BA-01522. The sequence continues at coordinate 183,478 of NZ_JAKUDY010000005.1, forward strand.
AAAATGATTTGTTTCATTTGTGCGATATTTTTTGCTGGTGCTAATATTTTCCCTTCATCCAATGCATCTTGAAATACTTTTGCATGCGATAAAAATCCAATTTTAGGGTTTTCATGGAACAGCTTTTGATAGCCAGCTGTCATTGTTACAATTAGCAATCCGATTGTGGGGATCAATGTTACCCAAACGTATACCTTTTTGCCCATTTTGAATAAAATAGTTGTTCCAAGTAATAAAGCAATTCCAGCTAGCATTTGGTTAGCAATACCGAAGAGTGGCCATAATGTATTAATGCCACCAAGAGGATCAACTACTCCCTGGTATAAGAAGTAACCCCATCCTAATACGCATAATGTTGTAGCGATCACATTTGCTACTGTAGAATCTGTTCTTGCAAAAGGCTTATATACATGTCCTAATATATCTTGAATCATAAAACGGCCTACACGTGTTCCTGCATCAATTGTCGTTAAAATAAATAGTGCTTCAAATAAAATGGCGAAGTGATACCAAAATGCCATCATCGCTGTACCACCCAATATTTGCGAAAAGATATAAGCCATTCCGATTGCTAATGTTGGTGCACCACCTGTTCGAGATAATATCGTTTGTTCTCCTACATTTGTTGCCAGTTCTTTTAGCTCATTTGGTGTAATTGCAAATCCCCATGATGAAATCACTTGTGCAGCCTGCGTTACATCTGTACCGATAAGAGCTGCTGGACTATTAATCGCAAAATAAGTTCCTGGTGTTAACACACATGCTGCAATCATTGCCATTGCTGCAACGAATGATTCCATTAACATTGCCCCATAACCAATCGGTTGTGCATGCCCTTCTCTTTCAATCATTTTTGGCGTAGTACCTGAAGAAACTAAAGCATGAAATCCTGATACAGCACCACAAGCAATTGTAATAAACAAAAATGGAAATAAGTTCCCTGAAAATACCGGACCTGTTCCATCAATAAACTTCGAAACAGCAGGCATTTGTAATTCTGGCGCAACAATGACAATGCCAATTGCCAATCCAACGATTGTACCAATCTTTAAAAATGTACTTAAATAATCACGCGGTGCAAGCAGCATCCAAACGGGAAGTGCAGATGCGATAAAGCCATATACAATAAGCATGATAGCAATTGTTTCACCACTAAACGTGAACATGCTTGCAAGGGTAGAATTTTCAGCTACATACTGTCCACCAATAAGGGCTAAAATGAGCAAAATAATTCCAATAACCGATCCTTCTCCCACTCTTCCTGGACGAATATAGCGCATATATACTCCCATTAAAATAGCAATTGGGATGGTTGCTGCAATCGTAAACATCCCCCACGGACTTCCGATAAGTGCTTTCACAACTACTAAAGCCAATACAGCTAATAAAATAATCATAATACCTAAAATCCCAATCATTGCGATTAACCCTGTAATAGGACCAATCTCATCCTTAATCATTTCTCCTAACGACTTTCCATTTCGTCTCATTGAAGCAAATAAAATGACAAAATCTTGTACTGCTCCTGCAATAACAACCCCAACAATAATCCAAATCGTTCCTGGTAAATACCCCATCTGCGCTGCTAAGATAGGGCCTACTAGAGGACCAGCTCCTGCTATTGCTGCAAAGTGGTGACCAAATAGCACCCATTTATTCGTTGGTACATAGTCTTTTCCATCATTCAATGTCTCAGCTGGTGTTTGTCGATTATGATCTAGTTCAAATACTTTTCTCGCGATAAATCTACTATAAAATCGATATGCAACGGCATATACTGAAACCGCAGCAACTAATAACCAAATGGCATTAATCGTTTCCCCCTGTGATAAAGCAATCACTCCAAATCCGATAGCTCCTAATACTGAAATTATCCCCCAAAGCAAAATTGATTTGAATGCCTTCACATACAATCCCCCCAATATAACTTCTTAGTGGAGATTGTACTAAATTTTCTGAATATTTAATTTGAATCCTCCTTATCATGAAGGATTCTTATGTTATCATGTTCATATTCTCTCACAACTTGTTACAATTCAATTCTATTCCGAAGTTGTTTTACATAGTTTCGACTAACAGGAATCGACTGCTCATCATACTTTTCCAAATAAAGATTATACGTTCCATTATAATAAGGTTTTAGTTTCCTTACATATATAACATTAATTAAATAACTCTTATGAACACGTAAAAAATCATATGTAGCCAATTTATTTTCTAACTCTTGAAGTGTATACGTTGAAATATAATGATTATTTGTTGTATAAATAGACACTGTTTTATTTTCTTTATTCTTGCTTACATATACGATATCCTCGGGAAAAATGTACGTAATCCCTTCCTGACTTTCAATTGGAAGCTTCCGTAAGTAACTTCTCGTTTTCGTTCCAATTTCTTGCTCCATTCTGTGCGCTAAAAATAATACATCATCCTGATGAAATGGTCGCAGCAAATAATAAAATGCTCGAAAACGAAAAGCCATAACAGCCTCCTCAACATTCTCCCCTATAAATATAAATTTCATATTGCAATTTTGCTCTCGCAACAAGTTGGAAAACTCAAATCCTGTTCCGTCCTTTAGCTGCGTATCTAAAAAGACGAAATCTGGAGCATGCTTCTTTGCGATATGTAAAGACTCCGTTCCAGTGATTGCTTCTAGACATTCTACATTTCGTATATTTTCTGTAAATAATTCAATTAATCTATTTCGTCTTTCTACCTCGTCCGTAATAAATAAAATTTTCATTTGCCCAACCACCTAATTGTTTGATCCATGTGTCTTGTTTTATACATTCGCTTTCATTGGAAATAAACCCTTTTTTAAACTTTATTTTCTACTGATCATGATTCCACATAAAAATAGAAAAAAGGAAGTCGCCACAACTTCCTTTTTTCTTATATTAATTCTTGCTGCTTTGTTTCTTGTCCAAGTACGATTACTGAAAGTACTCCCATTAAAATAGAGGCACAAAAGATTGTAAAAATGAATGAAAGGGATGTTTGCAAGGCAACCAAATATCCTACTACAAGTGGACCTAAAATTCCTCCGATACGACCAAATGCAGCAGCCATACCTGCTCCTGTTCCACGAATCGCTGTCGGATATTGCTCAGGCGTATATGCATACAAAGCACCCCAAGCCCCTAAATTAAAGAAGGATAGAAACATACCTGCTACCACTAATATCGTTACAGAATCTGCAATACCAAATATATAAGCACTACAAGCTGTACCAATTAAATACGTGATCAATACAAACTTCCGACCCACACGTTCAATAAACCACGCAGCTGTAAAATATCCAGGTAGTTGTGCTAGCGTCATGATTAATACGTATTCAAAACTTTTTATTAAGCTAAATCCCTTTAATACCATTACGCTTGGTAACCAAAGAAACATACCATAGTAAGAAAAAACAACACAGAACCATAAAATCCATAGCATAACAGTGGCTTTCCGATACTCTTTAGACCAAACAGCTTTTATATTGGTCATAACAGATTGTCTCTTTTCTACTTTTTCAAACTTAGGTGAATCTGGCAACTTCCATCTTAAATACAGAGCATAAATGGCTGGAACTGCACTTAAAACCATCGCTACTTCCCAACCATATTTCGGGATGACAAAATATGAAATAATCGCAGCGATTAACCATCCGCCTGCCCAAAAACTTTCAAGTAAAACGACAATTCTTCCGCGTTCATGTGCCTCTACGCTTTCAGATACAAGTGTAGAAGCAACTGGGAGTTCCCCGCCAAGCCCCATACCAATGAAAAAACGCAAAATAAGAAATGCGCCTACTGTTGTTGTTAAAGCCGTCAAACCACTACCGATCGAAAAAAGCAATAAAGTGATAACAAAGACTGATTTTCGTCCCCTTTTATCCGCCATTATTCCAAATAAAAGGGCTCCTACTGCCATACCGATAGAATTTATGCTACCAATCCAACCTATCTCCTGGCTTGTTAATCCCCACTCTTTTTGTAAAGATACAATGACAAATGAAAGCATTCCGACATCCATTGCATCAAATAGCCATCCAAGCCCCGCTATTCCGAGAAGCTTTCGCTTTGAAATTTCTTTTGCCTTCCCCACTAGAAGTCCTCCTAACACAGGTGTCTTTACACATAATTTTACACATGTGTACTGCATAAGTAAAACAAATTTATTCTGCCATTTTAGCGATAGTAAGACTCCCCTCAAAAATTCGACTGAAAACAAAGAAGTTAAGCGGGAGTATAGTTGCTTGTAAAAGTTCGACTCATGAATATAGAGAGGCCTTACTAATTAACGCTTTACTTTATCATTCCCTTAGATTTATCCTTTCATTACTTACGTCATAAATGGATGGTAGTCGACTCTACCGTGTTCATATGTATAAAAAAAAGCAGCGAGACCTCGCTACTTCTTCGAACGCATTACTTCCTTTAAAAACTCTGCCAATACAAGCTGACGGCGCCAACGAGTTGGATTACTACATAAACGATAGAACCACTCTAAGTGAATGGCTTGGATCCATTTTGGTGCGCGCTTTACCTCACCAGCCCAAACATCAAAACTTCCACCTACACCGACTGCCATCTTTGCTTGTAATCGATTTTTATTATTTTGAATGAAATTTTCTTGTCTTGGGAATCCAAGTGCAACAAGTAGTAGATCTGGTTTTGCTTCTTGAATACGCGAAATAATATTCTCTTCTTCTTCAGGCTTAAAGTAGCCATCCTGCAAACCAACAATGTTTATAGCCGAATATGTTTTCTTTAAGTAATCGGCAGCGCCTTTCACAACATGCGGCTTTGCACCTAACAAGAACACGGATACAGATTTCTTTTCTTTTGAAAGTTCTCCAAATAAATGATTCATTAAATCAAAGCCTGCTACTCGTTCTTGAAGCGGTGTCCCTAACATAGCGCTTGCTTTTACAACACCAATGCCATCTGGTGTAATTACATCTGCTTGTAAAAGTGTTTTTTGGAAACTTGAATCTTTTTTTGCGCACATGACAATTTCAGGATTTGCTGTTACAACTTGAAATGTATGAGCTTGTTCAACTTCCAACTGTTTCATAAGGTATTGTACAGTTTCTTCCATCGTCATTGTAGAGAAAGGAACACCTAAAATATCAACTGTTTGTACTGCCATAATTACAATCCTCTCTATTATTCAAGGTTATTTCGCTATTAATTGTTTATATGTTTCTTTCGTATCCTCATATAACTTGTTCAGTGAGAAATTTGCTGCAGCATGCTCGTAAATCCGTTTTCCCATTACAGCAAGTTCACCTGTTTTCCATTTTTCATACGCTTGTTCTAAAGCATTCGCCAAAGCTTTCCCATCACCTACTGGAACAACCCATCCATATGTGTCATCTACGATTAACGGTTCAATTTCACCAGCTCTTGTTACAATAGATGGTACACGTTGATTTGCTGCTTCTAATAGAACTAACGGAAACCCTTCACTATGAGATGTTAATAAGTTAATATGAGCCGATGCAAATAACTGTTTCACATCTTGACGATGCCCTAAAAATTGAACCTTATCTTCAATTCCTTTTTCTTTCGCTAAAGCCTTTAAGTCTTCCTCTAATGGACCATCGCCTACTAATAACACCTTAATTTTAGTCAATGAAGTCTGATTTAATGCATCAAATAATACTTCATGCCCTTTAACTGGATGGAGGCGCGCAACTTGAATGGCCGTAAATACATCTTCTTCAATATGAAACTTTTCTTTTTTATCATAACCTTGCGCTTTTTCTTTATCATATTCAATTCCATTATAAATAACACGCATCTTTTCACTAGAAATTCCCAATTGTTCCAAACTCTTTTTCAAACGATTTGTTACAACAAAGAATAAATCTATATCCTTTAAAGCCTTTAAGTTTAATTTCGTAAAAATCCATCCTTTTAAACCTTGCTTTGTAAAGTCTTGAAACGGATCACTATGAATGGTTGTCACCCATTTTGCAGCAATTCTTTTTTTCATAAGAGAAACGTAAAAGTTTGCTCTAGGACCATGTGTATGGACAACATCAAATTGTTCCTCATTAATGAATCTACTTATATTTTTTAAAATAGATAAATCGTAGCGAGATTTCTGTGAGAACACATGAACTTTGATTCCTATCTCCCTTGCTTCCCTCGCAACAATCCCGTCTTCAAATACTGCCAGTTCTACTTCATCGGTTGGGAACTGATCGAGAAGTGAAATAATATGTGTCTTTCCTCCCCCGTCTTCTGCTCCTGCATTCATATGCAATATCCTCATTCTTTTTTCCTCCTTTAAATCCTCGCCACATTTCTATCTACCTTTTATTTTACTGTACTAAAAAATAAAAGCTAACAAAAGTTAGCTTTTATTTTTATCATTCAATTTCTAAATCTACAATGAGGTAAGCTAACACCACTATAAAGTAAATTCCAACCCCTGGTGCTGTCAAAATATGTCCCGCAATATATGCAATACCTAAAGCTAAAGCTAAACTTGTTGCAAGCATTCCATATTTTATATTAACGATGTCTTTAAATCTTGTCATCATACGGAATAAGATTCTAAATCCATAGTAAATGAATGGGATCATCATTAACAAAAAGCCGATGATTCCAAAATCATAAAACCAATCATGGAAGTCCATTTCAATTAACTTTGGATCTGGTTGTTTTTGTTCGTTGTATTTAAAATTACCTGCATAACCCATTCCTAATAACTTTTGTGACATTGGAGCTTCTTTAAAGAATTGCTGATGTCTTTCCGCATATACTTGACGTCCACTGAATATGAGGTTCTCTTGATTTTCCTTTTGCTGTTCTTTCTGAAGTTCCTTTTTAACTTCTTCTTCAACTTTCTCTATTTCTTTCCCTTTTTCCTTGTTCCGTTGCTGTTCTTTTAATTTTTCTTTAATTTCTTTTTCCTTTTGTTGTTGTTGTGCCGCATTTTGCTCTGCTAAATAGTTATTATGAATACCCATGTTTTGTGCTAAAGGTGTCTTCTTAAACGTTCCAATCACACCTGCTAATAAAACAATAGCAATAATACTATTAAGCAATAGTGCCTTTTTGTTTGGATTTCTTCTATCAAATAATACTTGAAGGAGAAGAATGATAATAGCTGCTGCCAATGTTGCACCAATTGAACCCATACCTACTTTTGTACCAACTTGAATTAAAGAATAAATCATCAATAGCGACGGAATCCAATATAAAATACTCGTAATCCCTTTTGTCTTCTGAACAGAATATAATACTACAATCGGGAAGATGATCGCTAAAATAGATCCTAACTCATTTCCAGCATAAAACCATCCACGAGAACCAACTTTCATCCATTGATAACTGCCAAAGTCTGTAGATGTTGCAATAGAAACAACCATAACAATATTGATAATTAATGTAGAATACATAATGTTATCCCTAACTTTTTCACCAATATTTGTAAGTTTCTTCAATGATTTTAAAGCTAAAATGTATGAAGACAGCATAATATACACATACAATGCTTTTGCAAAGAATTTAACTTCTTCGCCCATTATAATCGGATTCTTATTTAGCTTATTATTTATAAAACCTAGGCACAATACTAAACCTAGTACTACTAGATAAATCAAAAACTTTCTATTCTCTTTTTCTTTTGCCTGCAATAAAATATAAATACCACAAACAGTCATAACAAGAAATCTTGCCATTACTCCGAATGTTGTATTTATTTTTAATACGATAATACTAAGCGAAGTTAATAAATCTAAAACAGGTTGTAAAATAATAAAAAAAAGCAAAAATTGCTCAAACCTAATCCTAGTTTGATTTGTCAACATTCTTAGACCTCCATAAAAATCATTACATTATCATGTAGACATTATTTATTCCATTTAAATACACCTAGCAATTATAACATAACTCATATTTAAATTGAGAAATATTTTTATCCTAGCTCCAATCCCTACTTCTCTCCATTGGGATAAAAAACCTCCTTCCTTCTTCTTGTAATAATAATAAACACTATCGATATACTACTAATTTCCAGTTTTAACTATAATATAAAATAAGATTTATGAAAAATCTATTTATTTATATTTATTGAATTACAACTATTTAAAACACCTATAAAACGATTCATTTTATGTCATATTTCCTTCATCTATGCATCCATTCCTCTTCCAATATATATCTTCTTTTTATGACATTTTCAAACGCTTTCTTTATGTATTTCATACGTTTTTTGACATGTAACGAAAAGTAATTGTTATTTCGATAACTTTAGTGTATATTTTTTCTCTGGAATATCTTTAGGAGGAAGGGATTTAAGCCATGTTATTAATCGATATCTTTACGTTTCTTGGTATTATCGCCGCTGCTATTTCTGGTACATTAGTTGGTTTAAAGAAAGATCTAGATTTTTTTGGTGTCCTTTGTTTAGCTGTAGCTACTGCACTTGGTGGCGGAATTATCCGTGATATTTTGATTGGTAACCTACCTCCCGTTGCATTTATAAAACCAATTTACTTTTTTGTGAGTGTATTATCTGCACTCTTTACTTGTATGTTTTTCGAGCGTATTAACAAATTACAAGTTGTGATTATGCTTTCTGATGCGGTTGGCTTAGGCGTTTTCACTGCAATCGGTGCTAATGCGGCAATGTTACATCATGTTGATGCTCCCTTTTTAGTTGTGTCAATGGGTGTGATTACAGGTATTGGCGGAGGGATTATGCGTGATATTTGTGCACAAGACATCCCTTATGTATTTCGCAAAGAAATTTACGCCATTGCTTCCATCCTCGGTGCAATTAGCTTCTTGATTACATATGGGCTAGGTGCACACGTATTAGCTTTCTATGTCTGTTTACTCGTAACATTCATCATACGCGTAGTCACAGTTATATATAATGTACATTTCCCCGTTTTCTTTAAAACACATGCGAAAATAACTAAAGGTCATTAAGAGAATTTCAAAAGAAGTTCTCTTATTTTATTATATTAGATATTAATATAGAGTAATATTAGAAAAATGGTTATAATGAAACAAGAATACAAAATGAAAACGTTTTATATAACAGGGGGAAAGAGCAATGTTTGGGGCTTTCAAAAAAAAGGATTCACATAGCAGTACAAGTATTATCGAATTAAGTCGACATCAAAAAATAACCTTCCATGTGACAAATTCTGAATTAAAGACGCAGATGGATATGCTTCATATTACGAAAGAAGACCTACAAGTTGTGAAAGTATTACAACCTTTTATTTACGAGCAACTAGAATGGATAACAGATAAATTTTATAGCAATATTACAAAGCAGCCACGCTTAACTGAAATCATTGAACGCTATAGTTCCGTAACAAAATTAAAGCAAACTTTAATGCAACATATTAAGGAGTTATTTGGTGGTAATATCGATGAAGAGTTTATAGAACGTCGTATTCGAATTGCTAAAAAACATGTCAAAATTGGATTACATAGAAAATGGTATACAGCTGCCTATCAAGAACTATTCCGTTCTGTTATGAAAATCTTAAAAGAAAACATTTCAACGATAGATGATTTCTCTTATTCTCTAAATGTAATAAATAAATTGTTCACACTCGAACAAGAACTTGTTATTGCAGCTTATGAATCGGAATATGAAAAGATTCAAAAAGAACATGAGAAAGAAAAAGAAATCACTGCAATGACGATTAAACATATTGCCATGGAACTTGCAGCCATTTCCGAAAAAAATAGTGCCTCTATTCATGAATTAACGACTCAATCGGAAAAGATTGTTGAACTCGCCAAAACAGGTACAGAGTTAGCAATAACCTCTGAAGAAAAGGCAAATAAGGGCAAAAACCAGCTGGACACCCAAAATAAGCGAATGGAAAGTATTCAATCTAATATGGAAACAATTATTACAGACACAAGGGAACTTCTTGACATTTCTAAAAAAATTAATGAAATCATCGATATTGTAAAATCAATTGCTGAACAAACAAACTTGCTTGCATTAAATGCAGCCATTGAATCTGCACGTGCGGGAGAGTTTGGCAAAGGATTTGCGGTTGTGGCAGATGAAATTCGTAAATTATCTGAACAAACGAAGGAATCTATCACAAATGTTACAAAGCTAGTTGAGAAAACAAATAAGCAAATCATACATGTTTCCTCATCTGTGGAACAAATTAGCTCCCTTGTATCTGAGGGAACAGCTAGCATGCATGAAACGGATCATTATTTCCAAGAAATTGTTCATGATATGTCAAATTCAAAAGAACAAAACAAAGAAATTGAAAATGAACTAAAAGTTATATCTCAGGTTATGAAGAGGATTCAAGACGATTCTTCGCAAATGGCTTTAACTGCCGAGAATTTGCAAATGGAATTAACTAGGTAATATTCGTTGGAGTTCTCTTCCCTACTGATAAAAAAATTTCATTCCACCTACTCCGAATCTTAAATGTGGAGTCTTACCATCCGAAAATAACGAAAAAAAACAACATAAAATAATAGAATTTAGAAAAATAGCCTTCCACTCTCCCCTTTTTGGTTAGATGGAGGGCTATTTTTTCATATTTTGACAAGTTGTGATGAGGTAAGCCTGCCTTTGGACAAACTTCACCTGTAAGTGAAGTTGTCCTTTTTAGAGTACTAGTATCATAATATCCAAATTTCAGAGATTAATTACAGATATTTCAAAGTTTTTTTGCACCAGCCTCCTTTTTTGCATTCATCTTTTAATTAGAGGAATGCTTTTTAAGTACATAATAAAAAAAGAAGAAAAACTGTCACAAAATCTGTTTTTCTGGTTTCTATATAATACAGGCATCAAATTGAAAGTGAGGTTTTAACTAACATGTTAACCATAGAAAAAAAAGAAAGTCATGCTTCTGATATGACCTTCGAAGACATATTTAAACAATACTATGTTTACGCTGTGAAACAGATCCTATGGATTGTTAAAAATCAACCTATCGCTGAAGAGTTAGCACAAGAAGTATTTTTACAATTATATCATAGTGATTGGAAAGCAATTGAAAACATACCTGGATGGTTGATTAAATCTTCTACTTATGCAGCTTATAACCATCTACGATCCGAAAAAAGACATCAAGCAAAGATTAATAAAGAAATACAATACCATGACGTGCAAAATGTTTCATCATTAGACGATGATTGGATAAGAAAAGAAGAATTTACAAAAGTCCAAATGATATTAAATAAAATGAATGATCGAGAACGAACTCTTTTACTAATGAAATTCTCTGGTTTTCAATATAAAGAAATAGCAGCAATACTTCAAATTGAAATATCTTCTATTGGAACATTATTAGTCCGAGCTAAAATGAAATTTCGCAAGATTTATAAACAAATGGAGGAGGCATAACAAATGAAATGTAATGATATCGGATTTATTCAAACATATATTGATGGAGAACTTTCTCATGATACAAGAAAAGAATTCACAAAACACCTAGATACATGTGAAGCATGTCAGGATTTATTAGTAGAAATTAGTAAATTAAACCAATGGGAGAATGTAATGCTAGATGAAGAATCGGCATATTCACCACAAGAACTCAAAATTGATGTAGAACAAGCATGGAAAACATTTGAAAATCGTTCAAAACTAGACAATGTTTCTAATATAAATCATAAAAAACAACAGAAAAAGGGGCTATTTACAAACATAAATAAAAAATCAAAACGTTTCATTTACACAGCAGTAGCTTCAATAGGACTTTTTACAACGGCAATGATTCCACAAATACAAGTGGCGGCTACAAATGTTGCCTCATATTTTTCTGATGCAGTTACAAATGATAAGGTTGTAAATGAAGGAATAAAAGATGAAAATGGTGTCACACAAGATATGATGAAGAATGGCAAATATATTCCTATGGATGAAAAAATTACAGATCAAGGTATTACAGTACATTTCAAAGAGTTATATATCGCGGATTCACGTATATCAATCCATTATAGAATGGAAAAAGCGGATGGAAGTTTAGTACCATTTGAATTTGAGACACCCTTTATCCAAGGTTCAGATGATTTCCTTCCTTTTGACCTTATCATAGCAGGTAAAAAATTGGAACATTTAGGCGTTCGTGATAATGATAAACCAGAAGGTGTTATTACATTTGTTGCAAGCCCTGAAGAAAAAGACGCTTTTAAACAACCCCTTACATTAGATGTAAATATAAATAAAATTGGAAAAGTAGCTGGATCTTGGAAAGGTGAGTTTCAACTTGATAATTCACATTTAAAAAATAAAACCAATTAACATGAAAAAAAGAATAGCACAGCATGTATCTAATACTCAGTTTATATGTTTTCTTGTTTTTCTTACATTCATTTCTTATATAGTGTTTACTCTATCTTCCATATTGTAGGACAGCCCATTTCAGTTTGTCGACAAAAGGGGTTCGGAATGTTCTCATTCCGAACCCCTTTTGTGATTTTATAAGAACTTTTCTTCATAGTAATGAGAGTTGTGCTCTACTAGCCCTATAATTTAGGCTGTCTTCTTCAAATTCATGGAAGCGAAAGTAAGCATGGCCTGCATTGACAATTTCTTAAGTCCCCTTAACAACGTTGTCCAACGCATGCCATGCTTTTCTTTTGCATCTGCGAATACATGTTCAATTATTTCTTTGCGGTTCACTTTATTTTTTAAAAAAGATTTTTTGACAATAGAAATAACTCATATAAGCCCCAAGGCTTTGTACAATAAATAACCCAGGTAGTATTAAATTTTCATATACGGTATTAGAATGAAAAAGTTTCATCCCAATATATCCAACAATAAGCAATATAAATAGCATGTATCCCTCATTTTTCTGCTTTCTAATCATCAAATGCAGGAGAGCAATTGCTGTAAATAAGGTAATAACGATATATGTAAGTTTCTCATACTTAAACAGTACAAAATTCATTCCTTCGCTTGATAATTGATCTATGCTTGGCTTTAGAAAAGCATACCGCTCAACCTCTATCTCATTCAACTGTTGATCGATATGTTCCTTTATATTTGAACTTTTCATTTCCTGCTGCTGATTATTACGCTCTCCGATTAAGACTGATTGTACATATGCCTCATTAGAGATTGTGTATTGAGGCATTCCTATCGTTTGCATCCAATAGCTTATCCCAAAGTGCATCACATAAAACATAACAATTAGACCTATCATTTTTAGTAGTACACTTTGTTTTTGTAATGCCTGAAACACTTCGATTAACATGACATATACGAACACAACGATCATTAAAAAGATACCTACAGGATGAATCATATTACTGAATGCTAATAAAATTGCAGAAAAAATCCACATATAAGAATGACTCAAACCTTTATGTAAAAGGATATAACAAGCAAAATAAAATAAACATGTTGCTAACGGTTCTGCTGTTAAGAGAGCACTAGTAAGAATGTTTGGGATATATAAAGCATAAACGACCGCCGCGATACGTCCGCACTCTTCTTGAAATACAATAGATGCTATTCGGTAAATGAAAAATGCAGTTCCGGTACAAAATAAAATATTGCATAATTGTAAAACGAAGATTGTATCTCCAAATATACGAATTAATAGTGATTGGTAAAGAATAAAAGGCAATTGTGCAACAGCACCAATACGATTTCCAAGCGCAACTTGTTTTGCAGACTCATACATCGACTTCATATCGCCTATAAGCGGGGCGTCTCCAAATAGAACGAATCCAAGCCTAACAAGAATCGTTATGCTAACGAGAAAAATAAGAAATTGTTGATTTGTAAAACGATATTGCAAAATAGATGCAATCAATAAAAGAAGTATAACAAATATAATAAACACAATCACCATACTCGTTGTACTTCCCCCAAAAAATTGCTTTGCCGCGTCAAAAGATGACCACCAAGAATAACCATAAAACACGAGCAGTAACCCAATAATCATTTTGCTAAAAAAAGATGAAAAACCTGTTTGGATTTGATTCATATGTCCATAGCACCTCTATCTCCAGTTATGACAAAACGATTCTATCATGAATGAGTACATAGCTGATAGGGAATTTATATGACAAATCGGGAGTTCATCATTTTTTACTTGCAATGTAAGCGAAACCTCTTTTACACTACAATCTATATAAAAATAAATTTTCTTTCAGTTACATGCATACAAATACGAAAGTGTGATTCTTCCTTTCCTATCATATTTTACTTATTTATAACGGAAGTAAAATCCGACAAATATTACATTCCTTTTATACTAAAAAACATAGCACTCTGATTGAAAACAGAAAATAGGAGATGGTTATATGGAAAAAAAATTTATGAGGGAATCAAAAGCAATTAAAACAACAAGAGTTTTTCCAAATGACTTAAACAATCATCAAACTTTATTTGGCGGAAAATTATTAGCAGAAATTGACAGCGTTGCTTCGATTGCAGCAGCTAGACATAGCCGTAAGCATTGTGTAACAGCATCTATTGATTCTGTCGATTTCTTAACACCGATTCATCAAGCTGATTCTGTTTGTTATGAAGCGTTTGTATGTTACACAGGAAAATCTTCCATGGAAGTATTCGTAAAGGTCGTCGCAGAAAATTTATTATCTGGTGAACGTCGTATTGCTACCACTTGTTTCATCACATTCGTTGCACTAAAAGATGGCAGACCATCTTCTGTGCCACAAGTACTTCCAGAAACTGATGAAGAACATTGGCTCTATACAACTGGTGCAGAGCGTGCAGAAAATCGTAAAAAAGGTCGTTTAAAAAGTAAAGAAATGGCTGAAGTATTAACTTTAAATAAACCGTGGAATATATAATTTCTCGTACATGCAAAGATGATTCCTTTTCTTTGCATGTATTTTTTTATTACAATAAAATAATAATAAATAAAATCAAGATTGATGAAGTAGAACTTTCTTTATTCTAGGGCTTCATATCTCTTCTATCTAACTTCCTTACTTTTACGGAATGTTGAAGTGAAGTCTTACCAACTGAAAAAAATGGAATATACTCCCTTTTCTTTGTAAATCCCACTTCAGCTTGTCCTTTATTTTGGTATACTATTAGTGGTATATTAGATAAAGTGCATTTAAAAAGAACTATAATATATTAAATATACAAGGGATGGTGCGATAATGTCTGTTGAGGTGCCAATTTCAATACCAAAAACATTGATTATTATTCCTGCTTATAACGAGGAGGAAGCAATCGCTGATACGCTAACTAGACTTTTAAAACTAAAACAACATTTTTCACAACTTAGTATTTGTGTCATAAATGATGGTTCAAAAGATAAAACATCTGATATCGTAAAAAATTTTCCTGTACATCTTGTAAATTTACCATACAACTTAGGGATTGGATCCGCTGTACAAACTGGTTACAAATATGCTTATGAAAATGGATATGACATTGCAATTCAGTTCGACGCCGATGGACAACATAATCCTGATGATTTATACAAAATTATCAAACCAATTGCTGAAGATGAATGCGACATGGTGTTAGGTTCTCGCTTTACAGAAAAAACAGCATATAAAGGTAGCATTTCACGAAGAATTGGCATTTTCTATTTCACTGCCTTATTAAAACTATTAACAAAACAAACATTTATGGATCCAACTTCTGGATACCGTGCTATTAATCGTGAAGTGATTAAAATTTTTGCACATAATTATCCAAAGGATTATCCAGAACCCGAAGTTCTGATTCACTTAAAAAAGAAAAAACTTCGCATTAACGAAATATCTGTCAATATGCAAGAAAGACAAGGTGGACAATCTTCTATTACACCTCTTAAATCCGCATATTACATGATTAAAGTAAGTCTAGCTATCTTAATGCAAAAAATCGTGAAAGGTTGATAATGAATGCCTATAATTACCTTTTCATTTATCTTTATTCTATTATTATTTTTTCTAATTATTAATTCTATCCGTCAAGGAACTTTGGAAACAAAGTACTCTATTTTATGGATTTTTGTTTGTATCTCTATGGCTATCTTAAGCTCTACAGATAAGATTATAAATTGGATTGGCCAGTTGTTAAAAGTGGAGTATCCTCCATCTGTCTTATTTTTATTCGGGCTTTTATTCTGCTTCGTGTTAATTTTTGACTTAACGCGAAAGATTTCTAAATTTCATCATCAACTTGTCACATTAACGCAAGATTACGCATTATTAAAACAACAATTAGAGCATAAAGAACAACAATTAAAAAGCCAAGAACAACAATTATCTCGCTTAAACGAACAATAAACAATCTATTTCCAAATTTAAATACCCCCTTCTATTTCCATAAAATAGAAGGGGGTTTTATTACCCTGTCACAGTAGACTCTTTCTTTAAAAAGAGTTTTCTTACTTTCATTATAGCCACTGTAATTCCTATTCCTATTATAATAAATAAAAGCGGCATTAATGGTAGTGCATAGCGTTCATAGGCAACATATAAAGACGTGAAATATGTTTGAAAAAGAAGAAGAATCCATAAAAATATATACTCTCTCCATTTTCTCCAACATAATACGAATGAAAGAATTGTACAAATGAAAAATAATTGTTTAATAAACTCAAAAAATCCTTTCATACCTTCCCCTGAAATATCAAATATCTTTATATTATGACCTGGATAATAATAAGGCTTTTCCCATAGAATTTCTGGTTTTAAAACAAGATAACTTCTTAGCATAGATTCTTACCATTCCTTCATGCGATTCACTGCAATCTCTTTCTCCATTTGCATAAATTCATGCGCCTCAATATGAGGATATTTTTCATGCAATTCCGCCTCAATTTCATCCATACCCTTTTCTTTTGGATACCCTTCTCCTTGATAAGTTCCAAGTAATAAAGGATTTCCTGCTCCAGCAGTTAAAGGAATAAACTGATGAAATTGAATATAATTGCGAGCCCACCAGGGCCCAAGGATAATACACAATAATACAAAACTAACGATCGCTTGCTTCATCATAATACGAAATGGATAGCGCTTTATTAAAAGGTACACAAAGAGTAAAATTGGATATAATGCGATTTGCACCCGAAAATACAAAGCTAAAAAATAAAAGAGTAATACAATGAAAAGGTCTTTCATTGCGTGAGTATTGGCTAACTTTAAACTCCAATATAATAAACCAAGTGAAAAAAATAGAAATGGTCCCTCTGTTAATGTTAAATTTTCCACTACTACCTCTGGAGGATAACAAGCTAATAGAAGCGCAGCTATCAATCCCGATGCTGGATTTAAGATGTACGTGGCAATTTTATAAGTCATATAAATGCTAGCTACACCAAAAAGCATCATTACTAATTTAGCTATAAATAGTCCACTAGCACCACTACCAAAAAGATAAAATATAGAGGCTAATAACATCGATTGCCCTGGCATAATATGAATAGTTGGTTTAGCTGGGTCATGATATGTTAGCATACCAGTATCCAATAAAACCTTTGCACTATTTTGGTAACCTATATCATCACTAGCAATTGTTAAGTCAACACCATACGTTGTTAAAGTCAAAAAGCGAAACAAAAATCCTATAAGCAAAATCATACTCAAAAGAGCCCATTTGACCTTTTGAGTCGGCTGTTCTAACATGGAAGTCCCTCCCTTTGGTTACATACGTACATCTCTTTGTTACAACAGAGCAAATGACATTCCCATCTAAATTATTACTATTATATAACATCCGCTCTTTTAAACAAGGTATAATAATTAGTAAAGTTGATTTACAAAGTTTATATGCGGTAAACTTATACAGATGTTCTTGTAATCTTCTTCCTTTATAAAAGGCTTGTATATATGATACAAAACATAAAAAACTAGAGGAGATAAAACGCTATGACGGAACAAAAACAACTCGTTTCTGTTGTAATCCCGCTATATAATGCGGAAAAGTATATTGAAGAAACGATGCAATCTATACTAAATCAAACTTATCAAAACATTGAAATTATAGTTGTAGATGATGGTAGTAAAGATCAATCACCCACAATTGTAAAAGAACTTCAGCGAAAACATCCAGAGAAGGTTCGCTATATCCATCAGAAAAATCAAGGTGTATCTGTTGCTCGTAATACAGGAATTGAGCACGCTAATGGTGAATATGTTGCTTTTCTTGATAGCGATGATTTATGGCATCCAAGTAAAATAGAAAAGCAAGTACAAAGTATGCATTTAAACAATATGGATGCTTGTTATTGCGGCTATATGAACTTCTATGAAGAAACAGGTGAGAAGGTAGAACATGTAACCAACTTTATAAAAGGCGATATGACAAAAGCCTTTTTAACACATCAAGTTGTTGCCCAAACAAGTACGTGGATTTTTAAACGCTCTATCGTTATGAATCATGATATCCGTTTTACACCTGGCTGCAGTTGGGGAGAAGACTTAGAATTTTTATTTAAACTCATGAGTGTCACAAACGTGTGCTATGTAGCGGAATATTTAACTTATTATCGAATCTTATCAGAAGGAAATCTATCTTCTAAATATAAAGATTATGAATTAAAAACAAAAAAAGAATTAGAAGTATTTCATCGAATGAATGACTGGATTCATCATAAATTTTCAGATTTGATAACAAGAGACTCTGAGGAACTGATTCAAATGATTGAAACATATCTATTCCCATATACTGTTATCAATAATGCTTGTATCTATATTAAAGAGAATGCAAAACTAGAAAAGTCACAAGTTCAATTAATCAAACAGGATATAAAGAAATATTGCCGTAAAATTTATTCTAAAAACGGAAAACGAAGCAAAAAATTATATGCAATGCTTTGGTTTGTTCGAATGAAGTTTCTGTTTTCTTAAAACAGAATCATGCTACACATTCTTTCCATTTTATAAACTGGACATACAGCGTCCAAAGAATAGAAAGGTATTTGCAATGAAAACAAATAAAATCCTAAAAAATGCATCCTATCTTTTTGTAGGAAATATTATCGTTCGGTTTGTACTTGCAATTGCAACCATTCTCTTTGCAAGATATGTTTCACCTCATGATTATGGTATGTTTACAGCGGCACTAGCTGTTTCTGCTGTCATTTGTTACTTTACAGATGCTGGTTTAACACATACTTTTATGCGTGAGGGGACAAAACAAAACGCTAATATTAGCGAGCTTATCAGCAGTTATCTACGCGTTCGCTTCATTTTAGCCGTTATTATTTCGATTCTCTTTGCCATTTTCGCACAATTTTTCTATGATAATGCTTATTTACGTGCAATGGTATATTTAGTTGTATTGCCAACAATGTTTGGTGCCACTTTACAAGGTGTCGGAATGGCTTACTTCCAAGTAACAGAACGCATGCAATTTACTGCTATTATCTCTGTATTACAAGGTGTAACAGCAGCAGTGGCACTTTTACTCGGCATGAGCTTTAAGTGGTCACTTATGATGGTTGCAGCAATGTATGGAGCGTCAAGCCTTGTAACAGGACTGATTGCCTTTATAATGGTAACTCGTTATACAACGATTCATAAGGGCTGGGACCCCGGAATTTTAGATCAACTGCTCGTTTTCACAATTAATGGCATTATTATTATGCTATTGCCACAGCTTGGTCCGATTATTTTGGAAAAAGTATCAACATTAAAACAGGTTGGATTTTTCGGTGCTGCATCCAAAATCCCAGCTGTTCTTTATCAAATCCCTGGTGTCATCGCCGCAGCATTTTATCCGAAACTATTTGCTTTTGGAAATGAGAAAAATGTGGAAGAACATCGAAAGCTATCACATTTTGAATTAAAGTTGATGTCATTTTTAGGAATGGGGATTTCGATTCCATTTATTGCTGATCCAAATTTTTGGATTGTTAGCTTATTGGGCGAAGAGTATGCACCAGCTGGTAATGCCCTCGCCATTTTAGCATTTATGGTTATTTTACAATCCATTAACTATCCCCTTGCTGATAACTTAACAACGATTGGTCAGCAATGGAAGCGTACATTAACAATGGCAATTGGTTTAGTCGTTGCCATCATTAGCTATATTGTATTAGGTAGTAAATTCGGAATGATGGGAGCTGCCACTTCAGCTATTCTTACAGAAGTTACCTTGTTAATCGGATTTACTCTATTTATTCATAAAGGTATTGAACTTCTATTCAAAGGAATTCTCTTTAACTCCTTAGCCTTTGCTATTAGCTATTGCGCATATCGTATGATATTCGTTACTCTACCGTCATTAGTTGCTCTCATACTTACAGGCTTATTATTTGGTATGATTGGACTTGTTATTGATCCACAAATCCGTAAATTAATTTTAGAATTTGTAAATAAAAAGGTACTTCGTAAAGAAGCTTAAACTTCAACGTCCTTTTTTCATCTTATGATATGAAAAGGACATTGAAGTTTTTATTTTATTTCGTAGACATTGGCGACGCCTTACTGTCCATGAATAACAGGGGTAAATCACCGTAATGATGCTTCTAGGTTAAATTGACTTACTTTCTGATAATACTTTATACTGAAAGATAGATATCCATCATAATCCAATGTATGAAAAGTATATCTTTTCACGCAAAAACTAAAAACACACCCTGTCCATAAACGGTGTGTTTTTACATGATTTACGCTAATTAAATATGATATAAAACGACTTTGATTTAAAGGGAGGAACTCGAATTTTCATGTATTTTGAAAAAGACAATAAGACCTTTTTCCATAAAAGCACTTTTATTATCATTCCATTGTTATTACTATGTGCTTTTATTTTTCATTACTTCTTTTTAACATCAGATCAAATATTTTCTGGTTCAGGAGATGCATTATCTCAATTCGGATTCTTTACTTTTCTCCTGCAACATGCTTTTAAAGATGGTAATTTCTTTTGGTCCTGGAATTATGGATTAGGCGGCGACTTATTTGGAGAATTCAGTTATTACTATAGTACGGCGCCATTCTTTTGGATCACATTATTGCTTCCTAAGTTAAATATAGAGCAAATCTATGATATGAAATTATATATGAGCATTTTCAAAAGTTTTTTAGCGATGCTCTTTATGTACGGTTCTTTGCGTTATCACCATAAAACAACCTTTTCATCTTTTATTTCTGCCATTATATACGGTGGATGTATTACTTTTATTCGTCACTCTTTACTTTGGGATTTTATGGCGGATGCTATCGTTTTTCTACCACTCGTATTATGGGGATTCGATCGATATATTATAGAAAGAAAAAAAGGACTATTTCTATTTGCTACCGCTTTAATGCTAGCATCTAACTTTTATTTTGCTTTTATAACCAGTATTTTCATTTATATTTATGCATTTTTTCAATACTTTACGACACAGCAAAATAAAACGATTCAATCTTTCCTAACTTACTATATTAGGATTACTTTTTTATATGGATTATCACTCGGTTTAGTAGCCGTATTCTTTCTTCCATCTGTAAATGCTGTATTTAATGCTGATCGACTCACAAAGAAATTTGATATTCCTTTATTCTTTGAAGAGACATTTTATAAAAATTTGCTGGAAAGTATTTTCTTCATCAATAACGCGGAATACTATCAATTAGCACTTCCTGTCTTGATTTTATTCTTAATTATAATCGGTTTATTTATACGTGATAAATTCGTATTGAATAAAGTATTATTTACATTCTTTATGCTTATTCTTTACATGATTCCATATACTTATTCTGTTTTTAATGGTTTTTCCGCTATGCAATATCGCTGGTACTATTTATTTTCATTTATAATTGCCCAAACGGTCGCGTACATTTTAGACTGGATGCTCCTTCATAAAAAAGAGAATAAATTGATGTATCTCATAAGTGCATTGTTAGCTACTGGCTTGTTCATTTATGCATTCATGAGAAAAGTAAACATCAATGATCAGCCATTAGACGAAGTCGATCATATGTTGATAAGTGTCATCGTAATTTCTATCCTCACAATATGTTTATGGCGCTATCTGTCTAAAATTTTCTTACAGTTCTTAGTGATCCTAAATGTTCTTATCAATGTAATTTTTATCAATTACATGTATTCAGAAAATGTACTAAGCAAACCCTTTGGACAACGAAATGTTACAAAAGAATCTTTACATGCATCTGGATACGATAATCAAGATGAAATTGCTGCTATTCGCTATATTCAAGATCATGATAAAGATTTTTACCGTATTATTAATCCGGGCAGCCTTCGTAATACACCAATGCTTCAGGAATATCATGGTGCAAGTGCTTATCATAGCCTAATCAATTATTATGTTCATGACTTTATGAAAAATAAATACAATGTTTTTCAAGGATTCGATACACCTTCTATGTTTTTCCAATTAGATAACCGACTCCTTCTTGAAAATATGTTAGGTGTGAAATATTACATATTAAGCGCAGATACCGATGCAGCTAATATTCCTTATGGCTATAAACAATTAAAACAAGTAGGGCCATATAACATTTATAAAAATGAATATGCGTTGCCATTAGGATATGTGTATGAATCAGGGATAGATGATAAAGAGTTTTCTAAACTAAACTTTGCTGAGCGAGATCAATTGTTGTTGGATGCTGTAGTCGTTGATAACATAAAAGATTTTTCATTAAAACATTTTGATACAAAAAGGCTTGATGTCAAACCAGTACCGATTAAAACCGAGCAGATCCAATTCGAAAATATTGAAAACAATAACAATATGCTTACGGTTCATGAAGATGGTCGCATAATAGTACCTATTAATCCACCTAATGTTGTAGGAGACCTTCTTGTGGAATTAAAAATTAAAAATAAAGGCTCCTTCCATGCAATTGTGAATGGAAAAGACATGAGTAAAGGAGACGATGCAGGTGCATATGCATACCCATTAGAAAGATTTGTTTATAATCTTGGAAAGAACAATCATCCAAACGAATTGACGATTTCTATTACTGATAAAATCCCTGGACCAGGTGAATATGAGTTACAAGACCTGCAAGTCAACATTGTGAATTACGAAAACATCCAAGAAAAAACTAAAAAATTAACTGAAAATAGACTTCAAAATATCTCTTATAAAAATAACTATTTAAAAGGTCAAGTTAACTCAAGTAAAGACGGATTACTCTATCTGTCTGTTCCATATAGTAAAGGTTGGACTATAAAAGTAGATGGGAAAGAGACAGAATTTACGAAAGCAAACTCTGCATTCATAGGCGTTCCAATTCAAAAAGGATCTCATGTAATTGAAATGAAGTATGTCACACCTTACTTCAAATTAGGTTTGATTATATCCATTATTTCATTCATCATTTGCTCCACTTTATTATTTTTCGGACGCAAAAAAAGAAATAAAGAGCTTACCTTTTTACACAACAATAAGTAAACATACATCCAGTTCAGGCCATTCCTTCTTCTCAAATAAGGAATATCCTGAATCATAGCACTATTACAAACAAGGAGGGTCAAAGATGACTCTTTCAATAATAGTACCCTGTTACAATGAAGAAAAAGTACTTCGAGCTTTTTATTCAGAAACTTCTCTTGAAGTTCATAAATTAGATACCGATTATGAATTTGTTTTTGTTAATGATGGTAGTAAAGATGATACATTGGATATTTTACGAGATTTAGCAAATTCAGATTCAGCTGTACACTATATATCATTTAGCAGAAACTTTGGAAAAGAAGCTGCCATGTTGGCTGGCTTAAAATATGCTACAGGCGATGCAGTTGTTATTATGGATGCTGACTTACAGCACCCGCCTGCTTTAATAAAGGATATGTTAGAAGGTTACAATGACGGATATGACCAAGTGATTGCAAAAAGAACAAGAACAGGTGATTCCCCTATGCGTTCTTTCATCTCCCGTCTATACTACAAAGTTATGAATACGTTTGTTGATATTGAATTAGTCGATGGTATCGGCGATTTTAGACTTTTAAGTAGAAGAGCAGTAGATTCATTACTCTCTTTAAGCGAATACAATCGATTTTCTAAAGGTTTATTCTCCTGGATTGGATTTAAAGAATTAATCATTGAATATGAAAATGTATTACGTTCTGATGGAGAAAGTAAATGGACTTTTTCTAAGTTGTTGAATTACGGAATAGATGGCGTTATTTCTTTTAATAATAAACCATTACGCTTATCTATATACCTTGGATTACTAACAACACTTTTAGCAATCTTATACGTAATCACGACATTTATACAGATTATGATCGATGGAATTGATGTACCTGGTTACTTCACTTTAATTTCCGCTATATTATTCATCGGTGGTATCCAGCTCATCTTCTTAGGCGTCATTGGTGAATATATTGGCCGTATCTACTATGAAACAAAACGCAGACCACATTTTATTGTGGCAGAGAAAAAAGTAAGTGAAGTAAAACAAAAAGTCTAATAGGAAAAAGAAAAAGTTACTTCTATATCATCTAGAAGTAACTTTTTACTATCATAATCCCTACATAACATTTTTCTTCATATATATTCCTTTTTATAAAATACGCAACCTTTTCTTGAAAAATTATACATTCTGAAAGGATAGCATTATATTCGAGAATTTAGTATCATGATTCAAGATACTATTTTGAAATGGACGGAGGATACTATGAGCTTATTAACAGTTGAAAATTTAGGACACACATTTGGTGATCGTACTCTCTTTAAAGATGTATCCATGCGTTTATTAGCGAATGAACATGTTGGATTAGTTGGTGCAAATGGTGTTGGAAAGTCAACATTTATGAATATTATTACTGGACAACTTATTCATGACCAAGGGCGCATCGAGTGGACGCCTGGTACACATTATGGCTATTTAGATCAGCATACAATCTTAACACCTGGCCGAACAATTCGTGACGTTCTAACAGATGCCTTCTTACCTTTATTTGAGAAAGAAAAAGAATTAAATATCATTACAGAAAAAATGGCTACAGCGACACCGGAAGAATTAGAAGCGCTTTTAGACCAAATGGCTAATATTCAGGATGCCCTTGAAGCTGGTGGTTTCTATTTACTAGATATTAAAGTTGAAGAAGCTGCGCGTGGCCTCGGTCTTGATGCAATTGGTCTAGATCGTGATGTTTCTGCATTAAGTGGTGGGCAGCGTACAAAAGTATTGCTTGCAAAGTTACTGCTTGAACAACCACAAGTATTATTACTAGATGAACCTACTAACTATTTAGATGTTGAACACATTCAATGGTTAACAAACTATTTAAAAGAATACCCGCATGCATTCTTGTTAATCTCTCATGATACAGAGTTTATGAACAAATGTGTGGATGTCATTTTCCATCTAGAATTCTCCAAAATGACGCGTTATACAGCGACATATGAGAAGTTTTTAGAACTAGCTGAAATCAATAAAAATCAACATTTACAAGCGTATCAAAAACAGCAAGAATTTATTAAAAAGCAAGAAGAGTTCATCTCGAAAAATAAGGCTCGTTACTCTACAACAGGCCGAGCAAAAAGCCGTCAAAAACAGCTTGATCGCATGGAGCGAATCGATCGTCCAGAAACCGCGATTAAACCTGAATTCTCTTTCAAAGAATCTCGCGCAAGTAGCCGCTTTGTCTTTGAAGGAGAAGATGTAGAAATTGGTTACACACATCCACTATTGCCGAAACTAACAATGACAATTGAACGCGGTGAAAAAATTGCAATTGTTGGATGTAATGGTGTTGGGAAATCAACATTATTAAAAACAATTTTAGGTAAAATTAAGCCATTAAGCGGAAAAACAAGCCTTGGTGACTTCTTAGAACCAGCATATTTCGAACAAGAAGTAAAAGCTGATCATATAACACCTATCGATGATGTTTGGAATACATTCCCGAATTTAGATCAACATCAAATTCGAGCAATGTTAGCAAAATGCGGTTTAAAAAATGAACATATTACGCGCCCATTGAGTCAATTAAGCGGTGGTGAGCAAGCAAAAGTTCGTTTATGTAAGCTCATGGGTAAAGAAAGTAACTGGTTACTATTTGACGAGCCAACAAACCACCTGGATGTAACAGCAAAAGAGGAACTAAAAAAAGCAATGAAAGCATACAAAGGAACGATTCTTCTTGTATGTCACGAACCTGACTTTTACCAAGATTGGGTAACAAAAGTTTGGAATGTAGAAGAATGGGCACAATCTGACAAATAATCAATAGAGGTGGATCTGTTATGATTCACCTCTATTGATTTTAAATTATATCTATCTCATAATATTTCGCTAATCGAAGTCGAAAATCCATTAAATTATCGTAACGCTTTAAATTTGCTAACATTCCTTGAATCACTGGTATTCTTGGATTTGCTACTCTCATTTCTGCTTCTAAAACATCCAATGTAACTAATAACTCATCATTTTCTAATTCATCAGCTAAATTACGTTTAAACATAATAATTTCCTGTAGAAATTGTTCCTTCACTTGCTCTTTTATTAAGTCTGAACTGCAAAGAAGTTGTCCTAATTGTTCTTCATGCAAAACAGGTTCCTCACCAGAATTTACAAGACCTTCTACAATGTCATCCATTCTTTTTAAAATAAATGTGGAAACATGATTTAAATTAATTTCTGTTTCATTTAAAATGATTAATTCTAAATACGCTCGGGAAATCCCTTCTACTATCACTACAAGATCTAACAAATACGGAGTGACCTTTTCACCATAAATAGACAATATACTATTTCGATAAAATGCATGTGACTCCATTTTCATGTTCATCATAAATGCTTCTACTTCTTTATTAAATGGAATTGCATTCTCCCTTGCATGCATAATAATAAATTCCTTATGCGTTTGTATATCATGAAACTGACAATATAATTGTTTGACAAATTTTTCGCGTGGTAGTAATGATTCTTTGTCAATTTTCATCATTTTACTTTGAATTTTTTCATAATAATATTTAAGAGTAGCTAGAAGCAATTCGTCTTTTGATTTGAAATATAAATAAAAAGCTCCTTTTGATATCCCGCACGCTGTCACGATTTCTTGTACGGATGTTGCGTTAACACCTTTCGCTGCAAATAACTTCATTGCCATTTCAATAATTAAGCGTTCTTTTTCTTTCATATTTTCTCTCCTAATAGAACTTTACATCATAATTTTACATTATAGTTGTTATTTCCACTTTATCTTAACAGTATTATAACATTTCTTTTTATTGACGACTGACCATTCAGTCAGTTATATTATGTGTTAGACTGACCGATTGGTCAATACATAATAAGGGAGCGCAAACATGAACAAGATCATTAACTTTTCGTTAAAAAATAAGTTCGCAGTTTGGCTATTAACCATTATTGTTACCACTGCGGGAATTTACTCTGGTTTAAATATGAAATTAGAAACAATTCCTGATATCACCACCCCTGTTGTAACAGTAACAACGGTTTATCCTGGAGCTACTCCGCAAGAAGTTGCAGATAAAATATCAAAGCCGATGGAAGAGCAACTGCAAAATTTAAACGGGGTGAACGTTGTAAGCTCCTCCTCTTATCAAAATGCATCTTCTATTCAAGTAGAATATGATTTTGATAAAAATATGGAGAAAGCTGAAACTGAAGTAAAAGAAGCAATCGCTAATGTAAAACTACCGGAAGGCGTAAAGGACCCAAAGGTTTCTCGTGTAAACTTTAATGCCTTTCCTGTTATTGCATTAAGTGTAGCGAGTAAAGACGAACCTTTAGCTACTTTAACTGAAAAGGTTGAAAAAAGTATTGTTCCAGCGTTAAAAGGCCTTGATGGTGTTGCCTCTGTTCAAATTTCAGGACAACAAGTAGATGAAGTACAACTCGTCTTTAAAAAAGATAAAATGAAAGAATTAGGCTTAAGTGAGGATACGGTTAAAAATATCATTAAAGGTTCTGATGTATCTCTGCCACTTGGTCTATACACATTTAAAGATAGCGAAAAATCAGTTGTTGTAGATGGAAATATTACAACAGTTCAAGCCTTAAAAGAAATGAAGATCCCTACTATTTCAGCAGCAAGCAACCAAAGTGGGCCCGGAGCGATTTCTTCTCCTCAAACAGAAGCACCACAAATGAATCCGGGCATGACTGCTGGTATTCCAACTGTCAACCTTGAAGAAATCGCTGATGTGAAAGAAGTTGGGAAAGCTGAATCCATTTCTCGTACAAATGGTAAAGAAGCGATCGGTATTCAAGTTGTAAAAGCAACTGATGCAAATACAGTTGATGTTGTAAATGCTGTAAAAGATAAAGTGAAAGATATTGAAAAAAAATATAAAGATTTAGAGATTATTTCGACATTCGATCAAGGTACACCGATTGAAAAATCAGTTGATACGATGCTTAGCAAAGCAATATTTGGTGCCATCTTTGCTATCATTATTATCATGTTGTTCTTACGAAACATTCGAACAACATTAATTTCTGTTGTTTCCATTCCGCTTTCTTTACTCATTGCTATTTTAGTATTGAAGCAAATGGATATTACACTCAATATTATGACACTTGGGGCAATGACAGTTGCGATTGGACGCGTTGTCGATGATTCAATCGTTGTAATTGAAAATATTTACCGCCGCATGTCTTTACCAGAAGAACCATTACGCGGAAAAGACTTAATTCGCGTAGCAACAAAAGAAATGTTTATTCCTATTATGTCTTCAACAATTGTAACAATTGCGGTATTTTTACCTCTTGGGCTTGTAAAAGGTATGATTGGTGAAATGTTCTTACCATTTGCCTTAACGATCGTATTTGCATTACTCGCTTCGTTACTTGTGGCCATCACCATTGTACCGATGTTAGCTCATTCTTTATTTAAGAAAGAAAGTATGAGAGAAAAAGAGGTACACCATAAAGAGAAACCAAGTAAATTAGCAAACGGCTACAAGCGCGTACTGAATTGGGCACTTAATCATAAAATCATTACATCTAGTATCGCTGTTCTTCTATTGGTTGGTAGTCTTGCACTTGTACCAGTTATCGGTGTAAGCTTCTTACCAGATGAAGAAGAAAAAATGATGATTGCAACCTATAACCCTGATCCAGGGCAAACATTAGAAGACGTTAAAGCAATCGCAACAAAAGCCGAAACACACTTTCAAAATAAAAAAGATGTAAAAACCATTCAGTTCTCATTAGGCGGAGAAAACCCAATGAGCCCAGGTAAAACAAATCAAGCTATGTTCTTTGTTCAATACGATAATGACATAAAAAACTTTGAGAAAGAAAAAGAACAGGTGATGAAAGATTTACAAAAGATGACAGGAAAAGGTGAATGGAAAAGCCAAGACTTCGGAGCTAGCGGAGGCAGCAATGAAATTAAGCTATACGTATACGGAGATCGTTTAGAAGACATCAAACCTGTCGTGAAAGATATTCAAAATATCATGAAGAAAGAAAAGGATTTGAAAGATATCGATTCTAGCCTTTCCAAAACATATGCAGAGTACACGTTAGTCGCAGATCAGCAAAAATTAAGTAAAATGGGGCTAACTGCTGCTCAAGTTGGCATGGAACTTTCTAATCAACATGACCGTCCTGTTCTTACGACAATAAAAAAAGATGGTAAAGATATCAATGTTTATGTAGAAGCAGATAAACATGATTATGAAGCAATTGATGATTTAACAAATCGTAAAGTGAAAACCCCACTTGGCAACGAAGTAGCTGTTAAGGATGTTATGACTGTGAAAGAAGGCGAAACTTCCAATACAGTTACACATCGTGATGGGCGTATTTACGCATCCGTAAACGCAAAAATAACATCTGATGACGTTTCTAAAGCATCTGCGGCACTTCAAAAGGAAATAGATAAAATGGACCTTCCTTCTGGCGTAGAAGTTTCTATGGGCGGTGTTACAAAAGATATTCAAGAATCCTTTACACAACTTGGATTAGCGATGTTAGCGGCAATTGCCATTGTATACTTCGTTCTTGTTGTGACATTTGGCGGCGCACTTGCACCATTTGCGATTTTATTCTCACTTCCATTTACAATTATCGGGGCACTTGTTGCTCTACTCATTTCAGGTGAAACATTAAGTGTATCGGCAATGATTGGTGCGCTTATGTTAATCGGTATTGTTGTCACGAATGCAATCGTGCTTATCGACCGTGTCATTCATAAGGAACAAGAAGGCTTATCAACACGTGAAGCATTATTAGAAGCCGGCTCAACGCGCTTACGACCAATTCTAATGACTGCCATCGCAACAATTGGTGCTTTAATTCCTCTTGCACTTGGATTTGAAGGTAGCGGTTTAATTTCAAAAGGACTTGGGGTAACAGTAATTGGCGGATTAACAAGTTCAACATTACTAACACTTCTCATTGTTCCGATTGTATATGAAGTGCTCAGCAAATTTAGAAAGAAAACAGTAAAATAACCTCGCAATCGCGAGGTTATTTTTTTTGATGAAACAAGATTAGAAAATCTCCATATCCTTCTTTTTCTAAGTCTTCCTTTGGAATAAATCGAAGTGCTGCTGAATTAATGCAATAGCGAAGACCGTTTGGTCCTGGTCCATCTGGAAAAACATGGCCAAGATGTGAATCGCCTTCCCTGCTTCTTACTTCTGTACGCGTCATATTATGACTAAGGTCAATTTTTTCTTTTACACTGGCTGCCATAACAGGCTTTGTAAAGCTTGGCCAACCACAGCCACTATCAAATTTATCTAAGGAAGTAAATAGCGGTTCACCAGACACGATGTCTACATATAGTCCTTCTTCTTTATGATCCCAATACTCATTTTGAAATGGAGGTTCTGTTCCGTTTTCCTGCGTTACATAAAATTGCATCTCCGTTAATTGTTCTTTTAAATGTGCATTATCTTTTGGCCAATGCTTTTTAATAAATGCATCACGTCCTGATCCTTGGCGATACAATGCATAACGGAATGCATTTTTCTTATGATAATCTTGGTGATACTCCTCAGCTGGATAGAATGTAGATGCTGGAATAATTTTCGTAACAATTGGTTTAGAAAAACGCCCGCTCTCAGCAAGCTCCTTTTTCGATACTTCAGCTAGTTTCCGTTGCTCTTCATTATGATAAAAGATAGCTGTTTCATATGATTGCCCACGATCATGAAACTGTCCACCCGCATCTGTTGGATCAATTTGTCTCCAATACATATTTAATAATTTTTCATACGGCATTTTATCTGGGTCAAATGTAATTTGAACTGCTTCATAATGTCCTGTCGTTTCAGAACAAACTTCTTTATAAGTTGGATTTTCTTTATGACCACCTGTATAACCAGAAATGATTCTTATAACCCCTTCCATCTCTTCAAATGGTGAAACCATACACCAAAAGCAACCTCCCGCAAACGTCGCAAGCTCTACCTTTTCATTGATAGACATTTCTTTCACCTCAATTATTTGTATTCTTCTTACAGTATGGCATATATGAAATGAAGTTATAAAGTGAAACTCTAATCATTGTTTTTTCATCCCCACTGATTATGAACCCTCACCAATCGGGCTGTTACAGGCATCTACCTTTTGAGGTGGGAGTCTTACTGCCCTAAAATAGCAGGATAAAAGAAAAAGCATCCTTATCTGATGCTTTTTAAGACTCTATTTTTTCATTAGCCCCTTTTTCGATTTCATCGCTCGTGACATCTAAAACATCCAATAGGAACATAAAGACTGGGATACCAATGATTAGCCCCCAAACACCTAGAAAATGCTCAGAAAAAATCAATACCATAAATGTATAAAAAATAGGTAAGTTCGTCTTTTGTGACATAAATTTTGGATTTAATACGTAACTTTCAAGCGCATGAATAACAGCCACAATAATTAATATATAGATAACATAAGTAATGCTACCAATATTATATGCAATCATGCAAAGTGGAAATAATGAGATAATTACACCCGCCACCGGAATTAAACCTAATAGAAAGATCATTAATGATAGACCAAGTAACTGTGGAAATCCTAAAATCCATAGTGCAATCACGGATAGCACACAATTCACAATAGCAATTAAAAATTGTGCTTCAATTACCTTCCCAAAAGAACGCGCAAATTTCTTCCCAAAGTATTCAATTTCATTATAGAAAATAGCAAGTTTGCTCTCTTTAAACTTTTCTGTAAATGCAACAATACGTGCTTTTTCCAACAAGAAGAATAAGCTCAAAATTAAAGAAAGTAAAAATTGCAAACCGAATTTCCCAACATTTGCAATGGACTTATAAATAATATCTACACCTTGCCCTATATACTTCGAAAGCTCCATATGATTAATCGCATGAATAGAAGCCTTTATCATATCATTATCTGGTGGATTTTTAAGGAATACATTAAATTGATAAATTAATTGTGAAATTTGTACTGTTAACACAGGTAGATATTTAAATAATGTAATTGTAATTCCACCAACAAACATGATATATAAAAACGCTATAATAATTTTTCGGTTAATCAGCATAAAATGATCGAGTTTTCTAGAAATAAATTTCTGGAATCGATCCATTAAATATGTCAGGATAAACGTAATTAAAATTAAATTAAACATGCTTTTTAGCCCATATAATATAAGAGCTAATAATAAAAGTATCAGTAACCTTTGAAATCCTTTGCTTTGAAACAGGTTTTTCATTTGCATAATCGACGAGTAATCTCTCCTGTCCTATAAAGTAAGACTTATCATAAGTAGGTTCTCTTTCTCTTCCCCACAAATTTTTTGTGTTGATTAAAATCCATTTCTTATCTTCTTTCTGCTAGATTAAGATCTGGCCTTTCCTTTCTATTTTACAATATAATAGTCCTTTTCAGAACGCATTATATAAAGTATTAATAAAGATTTAAGGAAAAATAAAATAGGTCATACCACTACTGTAACATAAAAAGCAAGCTATCAGTAGAAATCTGTTCTACAAATAGCTTGCTTCTATCAGGATTAAACTGATATCTGATTACGCAATCAGCGGCATAAACAATGGAATAACAACAACTGTTACAACCCCAACTACTGTTACTGCAATACTTGCCATCGCTGCTTCCACTTCACCCATTTCAATTCCGACTGCAACGCCGAGTGCGTGTCCTGCTGTTCCTAATGCTAATCCTTTCGCAATTGGATTTTTGACCCTAAATGTTTTTAAGAATAATGCTCCAAGCGCATATACAATTACCGCGTTAAAGATAACAGCAAAAGATGTAATGGCTGGAATACCACCGATACTTTCTGATAAAGGCAATGCAATTGCTGTTGTTGCTGCTTGTGGCAACATAGAATTCATAATAGCTGTATCTAAATGAATAGCTTTTGCAACAATGAACACAACCACTACTGAACAAATAGAACCGACAATGATAGCAGATAAGATTTGCCACCAATATTTTTTCAATTTATCAGCTTGTTTATATAATGGAATTGCAAAAGCAATTGTAGCTGGCTCTAGAAAGAAGCTAATGATTTTACCACCAGTATTATATTCTTCAAATGTGAAATTTCCAACCTTTAAAAAGCCAATCCCTAATACCATTGCTACAAATAGCGGTGTAAATAAGAAAAATTGTTTTGAGTGCTTAAATAAGAATGTTCCGATCCCGTATGCAATTAATGAAACAACAATTCCGAAATATGGAGTCATTGTACTTGCCATGTCCATTACCTCCTAACCACGTATACAATCTATTACGCAACTTTTCCGTGCTTATGTCCTTTACCTAAAGTGTCTAATTGTTTTGTATCTATCGGTTCTTTTCCACCTTTTCCTAGAATAAATTGAGCAAATAAACCTGTTACTGCTAATAAAATAACTGTTGCAACAACAATTACAGTGATGATTTGTACAAAATATTGCCCCATTACCCCAAGAGAATTGATAACGGAAATTCCAGATGGAACGAATAAGAAGCCGATAATGCCTGTTAATGCCGTTCCAAGTGACTCAACCTGTTCCAATTTAATAATCTTTAAGCATAATAAGCTAAATAAAATGACTAATCCAATTACTGAAGAAGGCATTGGAATTGGTAAATGTGATGCAATCATATGAGAAACTAACATAATAGCTGAAAAAATAAATGCTTGTGATAAAAAACTATATACTTTTTTTGTACTCATTTTGGCCACCTCTTTCGATTTGGTACCTTTATTGTATATGATGTAAACGCTTAGGTAAGCGTTTACAAATCGGAACGTCGAATATGGAGAATCAGTTACAAAAATTACAGGATGAAATACAAAAACTGCTTCTTAAATACGAAGCAGTTTTTTTAATTCCTTTGCATATGTACGACTTACTGGTACTTTCGATCCATCTTTCATAATTAAATTATAAGTAGAGTTAAACCAAGGTTGTACTTCTGAAATATGATTTACATTTGCAATAAAACTACGATGAACTCTCATAAACATCGTTTGTGGTAATTTTTTCTCCAAAATAACAAGCGTATCATGAGTTACATATGTTTCTCGAATTGTCTTTACAGTTACTTTTCCATCTACAAGTCCTACATAGACAATATCTTCCATACTTACAAGAACAATGGATTCTTCGATTGGAAGTGCAAGTTTATGCATCTCAGCAGTTACATCCGGTACTTTCATATCTACCTTCTTTTCTATTTCACTTTGCTTTCTCTTTTTATATTTTTTTAATGTTTGTGCGATGCGTTCTTCATCAAATGGCTTTAAAATATAATCTAATGCATCGACTTCAAATGCTTGTAATGCATATTGATCATATGCTGTCGCAAATACAATAGCTGGCGGACTTTTCATCTTTTTTAGTATGTTTGCAATTTCAAATCCGTTATCATCTGAAAGCTGAATATCTAAAAAAACAATATCTGGTTTATCATCCATCAATATTTCTAAAGCATCTTCTATACAATCTGCCTCTTCAATTTCATCTACTTCTTTCGTTCGTTGTAATAAATATTTCAGCTCATCTCTTGCTAACATTTCATCATCTACTACTAATACCTTTACCACTACTTCCTTCCCCCTCTACATATTGAATCGGAATTGCAAAGAAAACTTCGGTTCCTTTCTGTAATTCACTTTGAATATGAAGTGTCGTTTCTTTCCCAAATAACCCTATTAACCGTTCGTTAATGTTATATAAAGCTGTACCTGTTCCTTTTTTGGATGTTACAACAGCTTTTCCTAATTGTTCTAAACGCTCTTGTTCAATCCCCTGACCGTTATCCTTCACTTTAAAATGAATCAAATCATCTTCAACGTGCGCATACACTTCTACTTGGCAAATCGGTTGCTTCTTCGGAAATGCATGTCTAAGAGCATTTTCAACTAACAATTGAAGCACAAATGGTGGAATTAACATTGTCTTTAATCCTTCGTCTATATAGGTTTTAACCTCATATTTATTTGGAAATCTCGCTTGCTCTAACGATAAATACGCATTCACATGATTCAGCTCTTGCTCTAGTGGAATCAACAGCTGCCGCGCTCCTTGTAAGTTACAACGAAAATAGACGCTAAGCTGTAGTAAGAGCTTCCTTGCTTTTTCTACATCTGTACGACAAAGTGCTGAAACTGTATTAATCGCATTAAATAAGAAATGTGGGTTAATTTGTGCTTGTAACGCTTTGATTTCAGCATCTTGAAGCAATTTACTTTGCAGCTCTGCTTCCCCTAATTCAAGCTGGGTCGAGAAAATTTTTGCTAATCCTTCTGCTAGTTCCTCTTCTACACGACTTAACTGATTTGGATTTTTAAAATATAACTTTAATGTCCCAATTGTATTGCCGTGCGATGTTAAAGGAATAACAATTGCCGCTTGTAATGGACAGTCTTCATGCTGACAGTTAATGACTTCTCTTGATTTCGCCTTCATTATTTTCCCTGTATGTAATACTTTTTTTGATAATCCCGTAATTAAACTATGCGAAGGGATATGATGATCCGATGCTAATCCCACATGCGCTAATATTTTTTTTGTATCTGTTAAGGATACCGCATCCGTTCCCGTAAAACAATGGATAATTTGTGCCACATGTTTACATGATTCTTCTGTCAACCCTTGACGAAAGTAAGGTAATGTTTTATCAGCAATTCGAAGCACTTTATGCGTTTGTAATGCCTTTGCATTCTCTTCCTGTCGCAAAATTGCTTGCACCATGGAAAGTAAAATAAAACTACCAAAACCATTTACAAAAATCATCGGCATCGCAATCGTTTTCACTATATTCCATCCATCTTTCACAATAAATAAAATCATAACCATTTCCACCGAAACAATACCCACACTTAAAAACGCTGAATACTTAGGTGTAACTGTACGATTATGCTTTTGAAAAATTCGGCCAATATATCCTGTAATGATCCCTGCTAAAATAGATGAAATAGCACAGCTAAAAGCTGTCGTCCCCCCTAGCATATAGCGATGAATACCAGAAATAAACCCAACACCAATTCCGACAATGGGTCCCCCTAGTAAACCGCTAATTCCGACACCCATAATACGCGTATTTGCAATCGTACTTGACGAGGAAACGCCTTGTAACCAATTTTCATTCATAATTGTATTTCCTGCAATTTCAATTCCTGTGTAATTGCTTACAATTGTAAATAATGAAAAAATACAAATTAGCATAAGCTTATCCTTATATCCATCTTGTTTATGAAGGAGATGTCGAAAAATTCGAATATGCGAAAGTAAAAAACCTAATATAACAATTAATCCAACGCGCTCAATCATCATGAGTACTAAATCTAACATCTTTAGTCCTCCTTTATTTATTTTGTTCATTTTATTATCGAAAAATAATGAAGTGAACGTCAAGGAAAATCATCTATCATTTATAATCTTTCACAATAATATCCTTAAAAACTATCTTTCATATTTGACAATAGAATCGAAGAGTGCTAATAATAAGGTAATTTAATTGCAGTCCTTTAACACAACCCCGTGAGGTTGAGAAGGAAGTCGGAATATAAAAAAAGCAGGCCCATTCTTTCCAATGGATACGCCTGCTCTTTAGGCCTTCTCACACAACTGACGTGAGAAGGCCTTTTATTATTCTTCCATAGTGACTGTATAAAAGTAAGGGGGAGTAATAATGGACATAACAAATGAATCAAAAGCAAAACGTTATAAAACATTGCTTGGCTCTGCATTAGGGTATGCAGCAGAGGGATTAGATATGCTACTTCTATCCTTCGTACTCGTTTACATTTTGAAAGAATTTCACTTAACACCAGTAGAAGGCGGAAACCTTACATTAGCAACAACTATTGGGATGCTAATTGGTTCCTATTTATTTGGATTTATCGCTGACTTATTGGGTCGCATTCGAACAATGGCTTTTACTATTTTATTATTTTCACTTGCAACTGCACTCATTTATTTCACAACAGAATATTGGCAATTATTAACACTTCGTTTTCTAGTAGGAATGGGTGTTGGTGGAGAATTTGGTATCGGAATGGCGATTGTAACAGAAACATGGTCTAAGGAAATGCGGGCAAAAGCAACTTCCGTTGTTGCACTTGGATGGCAGTTTGGAGTACTCGTTGCTTCACTCCTTCCAGCCTTTATCGTTCCACACTTCGGCTGGAGAGCTGTTTTCTTATTTGGTCTCATTCCAGCTTTACTTGCCGTATATGTTCGTAAAAGCTTAAGTGAACCGAAAATTTGGGAACAAAAACAACTATATAAAAAAGAATTGTTACAAAAAGAGCGCCAAGGAACTTTAACAGCTATGGAAGCAGAAGAGCTCCAACATATGAAGAAGTTTCCTTTACGTAAGCTATTTTCTAGTAAAAAAGTAACGATGACAACAATTGGACTTATTATTATGTCTTTCATCCAAAACTTTGG
Organism: Bacillus cereus group sp. BfR-BA-01522; assembly: GCF_022662635.1. Lineage (NCBI taxonomy): Bacteria > Bacillati > Bacillota > Bacilli > Caryophanales > Bacillaceae > Bacillus > Bacillus cereus group sp. BfR-BA-01522. The sequence continues at coordinate 221,192 of NZ_JAKUDY010000005.1, forward strand.
ATACTATGGTATTTTTACATGGATGCCTACAATTTTGGCAAATAAATATAACTATACATTGGCAAAAGCAAGCGGCTGGATGTTCATTTCTACAATTGGAATGTTAATTGGAATCGCAACATTTGGCATTTTGGCTGATAAAATTGGACGCCGTAAAACATTTTCCCTTTACTATATAGGCGGTACTATATATTGTTTGATTTACTTTTTCCTCTTTACAGACGCAACATTATTACTGTGGGGAAGCGCCTTACTTGGTTTCTTTGCAAACGGCATGATGGGAGGATTCGGAGCAATATTAGCTGAAAACTATCCATCCGAAGCACGTTCCACAGCTGAAAACTTTATTTTCGGTACTGGACGCGGCTTAGCTGGATTGGGACCAGTTATTATTGGATTATTGGCGACAGGCGGTAATTTATTTGGTGCTCTATCCCTTGTCTTTATCATTTATCCACTAGGCCTTCTCACCATGTTTATATGCGTTCCTGAAACGAAAGGAAAAGAATTGGATTAATAAAAAGGTTTGTCCCATAAAGCAGCCTATATGAGCAATTCGACACAAAACTTTGCTTCTACTAAAAAATGCAAAAAGAGCTCGTCCAAAAGTTATGTTTTGAACGAGCTCTTTACATTTTGGATAAAATGATATTCGTGATTCATTTTTATTTCTTAACATTATGAAAAAAATTAGGGGTCAAAATGTCGTTTGGATAAGGTTTATGATATATATGAGTGGTAGCTGGCGATAATGGCGGAATTAGCCATACCCAATTTCCAGTCACAACGCGACCACATGCCGCCTCTTGTTTTTCAAATTGAGCAAATTGCTGCGCTGCTGTATGGTGATCAACGATACTTACTCCCTGTTTTTTAAATGAATATAAGACAGCTATATTTAACTCGACCAACGCCTTATCTTTCCATAACGTACTATTTCTAGTTGTATCTAAATTCATTATTTCTGCAATAGCTGGCAGTAAATGATAACGATCCACATCAGCTAAATTACGAGCACCAATCTCAGTCCCCATATACCATCCATTAAAAGGAGCTGCTGTATAAGAAATTCCGCCAATTTCTAAACGCATATCTGAAATCATCGGTACACCATACCACTTCACTCTAAGAGAGGAGAATGGGTATTCTGGATGTTCAATATTTACTTCTTTTACTTCTTCTTTCGGAATCTCCTTATATACAGGTTCTTGCCCATCAATTGAGAATACAAGTGGTAACACATCAAAATTCGTTCCTTCCCCACTCCATCCTAGTTTCTGGCAAAAAGATGTAAAGGAAGAGGAATGCGGATCCCCAATCACACCTGTTTCCGTTTTATATCCTGCATAGCGAATTAATTGGTGATTATAGATGCGAATATGATTCTGTTCATCTCTATACTGCTTAAAAATCGTAATGGTTGGCCTAATTTTCCCACCATTTGTCGCATATTGAATATGATGAATTAGTGCACGATATACACCTTCCTCATCATTGATCTCCCGAGCATCCAATATATGCATTTTATTCCAAAACAGTCTTCCAATACATCGATTACTATTTCGCCAGGCCATCCGTGCCCCATGAACTAGTTCCTCAAAAGTATGTTCATATGTACCTGTCTGCTCGATTTCCAACACAACTTGATTCATACGTTCTTCTATTTGTTTTTCTTTACCGAGTTCTTGATAGCAAGTTGTAATAAATTTTCTTGCCTCATCTATTAATACCCTCATTTTATTCATAAAAAATCTCCTTTTGTTTCAACAAAACGCTACTATTTTACAGTATAAGCAAAAAGAAACGTAGGAACAAACCAAATTATTTTACATTATTAACAAACAATCCTTTTCAGAAAATAAATAGAATTGTTTGTTTTATTGTTGACTTATTCAAAAAACAAGTGTATTTTTGAGTTAGGTAAATTTTTTTTACCATGGGCAACTTCAGAAGAAAAGGGGGGGAGGTTTATGTCTTCATTTCATTTGCCTAAGCTTTCATATGACTATGATGAATTAGAGCCCTACATTGATGGTGACACTTTGGCGCTTCATCATGGAAAGCATCACGCAACATATGTTAAAAATTTAAATGCTGCTTTAGAAAATTATAAAGAATTGCAGAACAAGCCTTTAGAAGAATTACTGAGCCATTTAAATGAACTACCACCCGATATTATGACAGCAGTCAGAAATAATGGTGGTGGGCATTACTGCCACAGCCTTTTTTGGGAGGTCATGAGTCCGAAAGGCGGAGGCGAACCTAATGGAGACGTTGCAAAAGTCATTGATTATTACTTTAATACCTTTGATAACTTCAAAGATCAGCTTTCCAAAGCGGCCATTAGTCGATTCGGAAGTGGATATGGATGGCTTGTACTGGATGGGGAACAACTCTCTGTTATGAGTACACCAAATCAAGATACACCACTACAGGAAGGAAAAATTCCGCTACTTGTAATCGATGTATGGGAGCACGCTTATTATTTGAAGTATCAAAATCGTCGTCCAGAATTCGTTACAAATTGGTGGAATACGGTCAATTGGGACCGTGTGAATGAAAAGTATTTACAAGCAATTCAATCACAGAAACGTTAGTCATGCGTATAAGGTAAATTTGGTAATGTAAACTAGTATCATCGAAATCCTCCAAAATCCCCTGGATTGCCACCGGGGGATTTATGTATAAATTACCTTAGCTGTTCAATATAATATTGCAGTACATCATTTATATTCGTTTTTACCCAATTAAATCGAAATCCTAACTCTTTTGCTTTCGTATTATCAAGCGTACAATTTAGTATTTCGTTATATGGGGCTATAGGATCTCTCTTTGTTTCAATATAGGCTCTTATACCTGTATGTTCCTCAATATATTCAATCACTTCACGCATAGAAATCGTGTCATTACTACATGCATTAATCGGCCCTTCCGTCTCTATTGTACTAAGCCATGCTAGAAAATCTCCTGCTTCTTTCTCATGTATAAAGGACATTCTTCCCTCTATATCCTCCACTCCAAAAGGGGTTTGTTTTACAATATGATCTACATAAAACTGCAACCTCTTTGTATAATCATTTTCTCCGATTACAACCGGAAATCGAACCGCTATAACTGGAAATGTCGCATATGTAAATAGAACAGCTTCTGCTAATCGCTTCCCTTCTTCATAAGAGAAATCCTTTCTATCTCCATAAACAATTGGATATTGATACGAATCAAAATCATCCTCCTTCAGAGATAATGCTGGCTCATAAACAGCCATTGAAGACGTCATAATATATTTTCCTACTTTCTTTTGCAGGACATTGCATATTATTTTTGCTGTATTAGGGTTATAACATAAATTATCGTACACAACATCATAAAACTCTCCATCCAATAATTCTTGCAGCATTTCCTCATCTTCACGATTTACAATAAGCCTCTTTATGCGATTGCCAAACTCATCTGCTGTTACCCCTCTCGTTGCAATCGTCACCTCATGTTTCTCTTGCAACAGTTTCTCAACTAACCGTTTGCCAAAAAAACGTGTTCCCCCTAAAACTAATATCTTTACCATATCCGTCATTCCTTCCCATTCCCTATTTTAAAATAACGAAATCAATAACCTCTTTTATGTTACTAAATTTCCTCACAAAAAGTATGAAATTCCTGTGAGATTCTCTTATTTTTAAACTTACTAAAGAAACAAGGAAAATGGATGGAAGTCTGATTTTATGTAACGAAAAAGGCTGCCTCCGATTTATTCCTCACTTCTACTATAAAAAAATAGTAGCACAGACCATAGTCATGGTCTGTGCTACTAATCTTAGTATGTTTTTTATTCCTCTTCTCGATACCCATTTTTATTATTAACTTGCCATCTCCAAGAATCCGCACACATTTCCTCGAGTCCACGTTTTGCTTCCCATCCTAGTTCTCTTTTTGCTTTCGATGCATCTGCATAACATATTGCCACATCTCCAGGACGGCGCTCTGTAATTTTATAAGGTACCTTTCTTCCGGAAACTTTCTCAAAAGCTTTCACCATTTCTAATACACTATAACCCGTTCCTGTTCCAAGGTTATAGGCATCTATTCCTGTTGTCTTGAGCACCTTTTCAAGAGCCTTCACATGGCCATTTGCTAGGTCCACAACATGAATGTAATCACGTACACCTGTGCCATCTTTTGTTGGATAATCATTTCCGAATACACTTAATTCTTTTAATTTCCCAACTGCTACCTGTGTTACATACGGCATTAAGTTGTTCGGAATACCATTTGGGTCTTCTCCAATGCGCCCGCTTTCATGAGCACCAAATGGGTTGAAGTATCGAAGTAATACTACGCTCCATTCTGGATCTGCCACAACGACATCGCGTAAAATTTGTTCAATCATTAATTTCGTTTGACCGTATGGATTGGTTGCACTTAACGGGAAGTCTTCTGTAATTGGTGATGTCTCTGGAATACCGTATACTGTTGCAGATGAGCTGAAGATCATCTTTTTCACATTATGCTTTTCCATCACTTCACATAACACTAATGTGCTTGTAATATTATTATGATAATACGTAAGCGGAATTTCAACCGATTCTCCCACTGCTTTTAAGCCAGCAAAATGAATCACCGCTTCAATCGTATTTTCTTCAAAAATTGCATGAAGTGCTTCACGATTTAAAACGTCTTCTTTATAAAATGGAAACGATCTACCTGTTATCTCCTTCACACGATTGATTGCTTCTTCTGAGCTATTAGAAAGATTATCTACTACGATAATTTCATAACCGCTATTTAACAACTCTACACATGTGTGACTACCAATATATCCTGCTCCACCCGTTACAAGTATTGCCATAAGTATAGTCCTCCATATTTCATTCATTATAAACTTTTAAAATTATACCACATATCCTCCCCCAAATGTTTATCCCCCCAAGTCACCATCTTACATTTTATACCATATATCCATTGTATCATGACTATTTCATAGAATAGTTTTGTATTATTTTTAGTACTTGCATTGAGAAATAATCAAATGAAGTAAACTGATTTCAATTTACATGTTCTTCTTAAAAAGGCAAATACTCTTTTATATTCTATATTCACTTAAGGAGAATTCTTAATTATGATAAACCGTTAAAATTAATTGATTCTCGTGAAAAGAATATCAGGTCTACCATAAAATTTATACACTTCATTTAAGTCGGCAACGAAAACAATAACATTTACGACTTGATTCATTCCAACAATTAATTGTCTTCTTAACTGGAAAATGATTTTCTCTCTCTTACCAATATCTAGTGAAAATAAAATAACATACAGCGTATCTTCAATTGTAAAAGCAGCTTGATCAATCATATCTTGAACAAGTGATGCATCGATTTTATAATTCTGTTCATTAAAAAATTTTGTTAGAAAAGCTTTTAAATCCACTAAATAATAAATAGTATTTTTCGATAATAAGACTGATGGATAAACAGTTTCTTTTAAATCATTGTCATTGGAGGTAATATCTTGTATTTTTCGTTTTAAAATCATCAATTTCTCATAGGTAAGCAAATAATCCGTATAAATAGTTGGATAAATGGAGTGACTTAAATATTCAAAAGAGATGACAAAATCAATTGGTATCGCAAACGTTTCTAACTGTTTTGGAGACAGAAAATGATTGATTTTTACAAATGGAAGATACTTTTCAATTGTTTGTTTTGCATAAAACAATTGATCAAGTCCCGTATTAGATATAAGCGCCGCATTCAGCTTTGGATATTCAAGGAAAAATTGATCAATATTATTTTTGATGATCATGACAAAACGGCTTATATCCATTCGATTAAAATTCAGTGCTTTTAAAGTTGGCGTTGATCTAAATATAAAACTGATAATCCCAAATAAAAAGGGATCTTTTTGTATGATTTCATTATAAAGTGTATTGATTACGCGAATTCCATTCGTCGACCGAGTGATAGCGCGATCAAATTCTACTTGGAGTGCTTTAATCGTTAACGAATCAAGAGAACAAGCGATTATCTTTTTTAGCTCTTTAATAAAAGACTCAATAGCGCCTTTCACAATAGCGGTAGGTTGGAAATTCTGAATTTGCTCCATTGTAAGTTGCTTCGTACCAATCTGCATGAGATTTAAAAGAAACATACATTCCTCCTTCGGTAAAGGCATCTTGTAATGTTGTAAAAATAACTTTTGAACCAAATTGATAGACTCCATTTCATGATCCTGAACTTTTGTTTGATAATGAGTTGTAATGGGACATTGAATTTCCAAACGTCCAATCATTATTTTTAAATACATAGCAAGATGCAAAACAGCATTTGAAGTGAAGGTGACTTTCATTTCGTTTAAAAGTTGAGAAATAAAGTGCTGATGGACATAATCTATTTGCTCTTTTGGAGCTCTCATAAATTCATAAGAAAAGGCATTATTTGAAAAACCAAAAAAATAGTACAGTGCGAACAAGCGAATTTTTTTTTCATCACCGGTAATTCTTAAACCCTTTCTTTTGTTTAGACTTAATGAAAAGTTGTCCAATAGGGTTTCCCAATGCTTGAGTTCATACTTAATCGTATTTGGATTTGAGAACACCATTTCTGCCAACTCAGGAATAGAAATCGCAGTAGGACTAAATAACAATTTATGAAAAGTGTCGTAAAATAAAGCATAACGTGAGTCAATTTGAAGTCGATAAATATCCAATAAGTATTCTAGATGTTCTACCTCTTCATCCATTAAGGATAGACAAACTCCTCTGCCGGGTATCTTACTAAGAGACGCCTTGATATGATGATTCGAAATAAATTCTTGAATCACTTTTAAATCATTCCGAATTGTTTTTTCTGAACAGGCTAATTTTTGTTTGTAGTAATCAATGACCTGATAATCCCCTTTATGATCCAATAACATTTCTGCTAATTTTTTTTGCCTAGTATTCATACAGACTTCTCCTTATTTTACCGGAACTACGGTAAAATGAATTATTTCTCATATGATGATTATATCCTAAAATAAACCCATATTAGTAAGAAAGAATACAGCTAATTTGCTTGCAAGCAAAATGAAGGTAATTAACATGGAAGGGACGTTAGCTTTATGAAACTGGCTCAGGAAAAACAAGAAACATTTTTGATGGCACCGCTATTAGTTTTAATGTGTGCACAAATTGGAACATCTGCCGATAATTCTGTCCTAAGTGTTGCAACAAATTCGTTAATTTCAGCATTGAATGCTTCAATGAATGATATTCAACTAGCCAATATGGTTTACTCGCTTTGTGCAGGAGCATTTATGGTTGTTGGTGGCATGTTAGGAATTATCATCGGTTGGAATAAAAACTTTCGAATTGGAGCAGCTCTTATATTTGTTGGAGAAGTGATGTTGGCAATTTCCCACAATATAATGTTATTCACATGGGGGGGAAGGCTCATTGTTGGGTTAGGTGCTAGTTTGATGATTCCCTCTGTATTAGGAATGATCCCGGGAATATACAAAACTAGAACAGAACGTGCATTTGCGTTTGGGGCAATCGGTGCAGCAACAGGGATTGCTTCTGCAGCCGGACCAATTATAGCAGGAATCTTAATTGATAATTTTGGATTTCGAATAGCATTTGGTTTTTTAGCAACTTATTTCGCTATCGTTTTAATTGCTTCTAGCATAATTCCTAAAATCCCAAAATCATCATCAAAATTACGTTTAGATTATCTAGGTATCATGATTGCCGCTTGTGGTCTCTTTTTATTTTTAATTGGGATCTCAAAAATAAATGTTTGGGGATTAGTTCAACCCATTAACGCTCCATTCACAGTGTTTGGATACTCACCTTCATTACCACTAGCTATACTAGGACTTATTATACTGAGCTTTTTATTAAAAGTAGAAAAATATGTTGAGAAAAAACATGGTTGCGCATTAATTCCATCTTCCTTTACTTCAAATGCCCAAGTACGGGAGGGCCTATATGCTTCTGCGATCGTTTTCTTCTATCTAGGTGGAATGATTATGATCGTCAATCCTTATCTACAGATTGTTAACGGCTTTAACGCCTTACAAACAGGATTTGCTATGGGATTTATGGGATTACCTATGTTTTTAGTCTCTTTACTTACACCAAAATATTTCCCTCATGTTCATCCTAAATATTTATTACGCCTTGGGTATCTTTTACTTGGTATAGGGGTGATTCCTATGAGTATCTCTTTATTACCAAATGGCGTTAGTAAACTTATGTATTTCGGATTAATTATAGCAGGGATTGGAATGGGACTTATCAGTTCACAAAGCTCAACAATTGTTGCTACAGCAATTAATACTCGAGATGCTGAGCAATCTGGTGGGATTCAAACAACTTCACGTAATATTGGTCAAGCAATCGGTGTAGCAATATTAGGAATGGTCATGTTGTTTTCATTATCTGCTGGTTGGGATTCTGCCATTCAAAAAGGATCTAACCTTTCAGAACAAGTAAAATCACAGATTCAAAATGAAAGAATCACCTTCAAAAGTGATGCCGATTTACTTCACCAATTTAATACAGTACCTCTAACTAAGCGAGAAAAACAAACATTATTAGAAGTTAACTCGCAGGGCCGTATTCAATCTACTAAATATGCTCTATACACTATGGGATTGATATCAGTACTCTTTCTATTAGGAACTACTGGTATTAAAAATAATTCAGAAAAGGATGATACAAAATGAAAATCTTCAAAGGACAAAAAGTTTATTTAATGGACGATGACTTTTCAACTGCTACAGGAGTAGTAGAAGAAAACGGAAAAATCATTGAAACTGGTAATTTTGAAGAGCTTGTTAACAAATATCCTGAAGCTGAAAAAATAATGACTTATGAAAATGATTACTTATATCCAGGATTTGTCGAACCTCATTCACATCCTATGCTTACTTCCTACTTTTTAGGAAATTGTACTTTAATTGATTTTAAACATTGGGATTTTGGGAAATATGGTGTAGCGCCTGCTTGCCTCACTCCTGAAGATATGATGAATCGATTAGAAAAAGAAGTTGCTAAAAAAGAAAAAGATTCCTTTTTATTCTTCGGATATAATAAGCAGCGCCACGGTACAATCACTGCTAAAGAGCTTGATCAATTAGAAGATCAAAAACCTGTTGTATTACTCTATGGAACAGGTCATGGTGCAGTAATGAATACTTGTTCAATGGAAAAATTCGGATTTAACAAAATTCCTAAAGAGACATTTGGTTGTGGATTAACTGAAGATGGTAATTATAATGGCGTCTTTACCGAAACAGCCTATATGCCTTATATCAGCTATTTAGCACCAATTCTCTATAATAATGACAATCTAGAAAAAGGGAAAAATTTATATTTAGAAAACGCAAAAGTGAACGGTATTATTGCTACTGCAGAATATATGGGTGGCGGCACATCAGGTTTAGAAAATGAAATTGAATTTTATCAAGGCTTCAGTAATGAAGATTACCCTATTCATATGTCCTTTTTAACAAACTATCAACATGTTAATAATCAATTTGATAACGATAACCAAAAAACTTTCGAATATATAGATAACATGATGTCAAAATACGATACAGATGACTTTAAAATAATGAAAGCCTTAAAATTCTTCTTCGATGGTGCTGTAATTGATCATCAAATCATGTTATCCGAACCTTTAACAAATGGAGAAGTTGGGAAATGGAATTACGATTTTAAAGGTCATAATATTGAAACTTTTGTCGAAGATTTTCTACCATTCTGGAAAAATGGATATGACTTTTATATTCACTCCCAAGGTGATCTATCACAACTAACGTTAGCAAAAAAATTAAAAGAATTATTAACTAAAGCTCCTAGAGATGATTATAAAATGTCCATCCAACACTTTGCTTTTTCGAATGACGAATTTTTTGAATTCGTACGAGCTAATAACTTATCTATTAGTATTTCAGCTCTTCCTGCTTATATGGATATTTGGCCAATGTGGGACAAAGCAGGATTATATCCAAAACATTTTCTAACTCAAAACTTCTTACGTCTAAAAGATGTAACAGATGATGATCATTTTGATTTATCTATTCACAGTGATGCTTGTAATATGCCAACTAGACCACTTTATGGAGTATATAAAGCGGTAACTAGAAAAGATGATACTGAAACAAAAGTGAAAGATGATCGTCCACAAAATATTGATTTAATTACAGGTATTCGAGCTATTACAATTGAAGCTGCTAAACAAAATCGAAATGAAAATCTATTCGGTAGCATTGAACCGGGTAAACGAGCATCATTTGTTGTATTTGAAAAAGACTTATTTGATCCAAAAAATGATTACGAAAACCTAAAACAAAATGTTAAACATCTAGTTATAAATGGAACCTATATTTCACTTAGTTAAATATATTTATGATAACAATTCCTACATTTACTGTAATTCTTTCTCCTCCCATTGTTCATAAATCATATATAAGAGATTGTCCCAAAAGGTCGTTAAACACAAGCTTTTGGAGACAATCTCTTCTTTCTTATTAAACTACCACTATGCTAATAATCAATTTGACAATAACGATCAAAAAATTTCGCAATCACATCTCGATCTGATCGGTCTATCATCATGTTAATTCTTCCTTGTAGATAACCATATAAGAGCCAATTTGAACACTCTCTTAGTTGATTATATTTATCCTTTTTTGCCTTAAAGCATAATATCGTACGGTCCTTTTTTGTTTTGTAATAATATTTAGAGATATTATTGTAATCAATAATATATTCTCTTTGCAGTTGATACATTTCTTTCACTTCGTAAATCATAACTTTATGTTTTGTCCCAAAAACGACAAATCGATTTCCTACATCGACAAGTACTAATGGCATAGCAAAATAGTCCGCGGAGCATAAAAGAGATCCTAAGTAGTAGCCCCCTGTCGCACTCGCTTGAAACTGTAATTCGATATATTCATCCTCCTCTAGCTCATAATGTGCTTTTCTTTCTATCTCTCGTAAATTTTCCCTTGCAATTTGCTTTTTAATATCTTTTTTCTTCTCTTCCAAATTCCCAATCAAACGCTCTCCTATTTCTTCAAAATGAGCTATTTGTCGTTCATCCCACTGCTCCAAAACAACTTGATCTAGGCCATTTTCATACCTCATAATATCCCTCCATTCCCTTTTTTAATTTTTCCCTTCCTCTAGACAATCTTGTATAAATGGCACTCGTACTCATATGTAGTTCTTCAGAAATCTGCTTTATACTCTCATCTGCAATATATCTTCGATAAAAAATGTGATAGTCCACCTGATCAAGTCGTTGAATGACCTCTAAAACAAATTCTTTTTCTTCCTCTTTCAACAAAACTTGTTCTACATCTTCTTTATCTTGTAAAATGCAACGTTCCATTGTTTGTTCTATCAATTTTCGCTTAAACTTTCTTTTATAATCTAACGCCTTAAACTTCGCAATCGAAATAATCCAGTTCTTAAATTGTCCCTTTTCAATTTGAAAATGATCTATTTTATACCACAGAATGAAAAGAACATCGTTATAGCATTCCTCAATTTCAACTCTTTCGTGATTTTCTCCTAATATACTTCCTATAACGCCATATATAAGCCTGCTATACTGAAGAATAACTTGATCTAATGCTTCTATATTTTGATTTTTCAATTCGCCCACTAATTCCTTATCATTCATACCTTCTCCCTCCTTTACTTATATATACGAGTGTAACAAATAGTTTCTTACAATATTTTTAATTAAAAATTTTTAACAAATAACATCTACTATTAAACACGAACATTCTTAATTAAATTAATAATTTAATTCGATATTAAATCGTTTTCTCCGGATTTTTTTCTGTAAAACCCTAAAAAATAGACTAAAAAACTTTGACTTCTTTAATAAAATAATGTACATTACCAATTGGGGCGAACATTTTTTACAATTGACAACAAAATTATTCGTATTTAGGGGTGTAAAATATGGAAAATGTATTCGACTATGAAGATATTCAATTAATTCCTGCAAAATGCATTGTAAATAGCCGTTCTGAATGTGACACAAGTATCACTTTAGGAAAACATAAATTTAAATTACCTGTCGTGCCTGCAAATATGCAGACAATTATTGATGAGAAAATCGCAACGTACTTAGCAGAAAATAATTATTTCTATATCATGCATCGTTTTCAACCTGAAACACGCATGGCATTCGTTAGAGATATGCAATCACGAGGATTAATTGCTTCTATTAGCGTTGGGGTTAAAGAAGAAGAGTATGAATTTATAAAGCAGTTAGCTGCTGAACAGCTTTCACCTGAGTACATTACAATAGATATTGCACACGGTCATTCAAATGCCGTTATTCAAATGATTCAACATATAAAAAAATATTTACCAGAAAGCTTCGTTATCGCTGGAAACGTTGGAACACCAGAAGCAGTGAGAGAACTCGAAAATGCTGGTGCTGACGCTACAAAAGTAGGGATTGGGCCTGGTAAAGTTTGTATTACAAAAATTAAAACTGGATTCGGAACTGGTGGATGGCAGTTAGCTGCACTTCGCTGGTGTGCAAAAGCTGCAAGTAAGCCAGTTATTGCTGATGGAGGCATTCGTACACACGGAGATATCGCAAAATCCATTCGATTTGGAGCAACTATGGTTATGATTGGTTCTCTATTTGCTGGTCATGAAGAGTCTCCAGGAGAAACTATTGAAAAAGATGGAAAACTGTATAAAGAATATTTCGGTTCGGCTTCTGAATTCCAAAAAGGTGAGAGAAAGAACGTTGAAGGGAAAAAAATGTTTGTTGAACATAAAGGTTCTTTAAAAGATACTTTAATTGAAATGGAACAAGATCTACAATCTTCTATTTCATATGCTGGTGGAACAAAATTAGAATCCATTCGTACTGTAGATTATGTCGTTGTGAAAAATTCCATTTTCAATGGAGATAAAGTATATTAAGTCTTATCGATCAGACAGATGAGCAATTACCTGGGCGTAATTGCTCTTTTTTTTATACACGTATTCTGCTGGATTAACTGCCTCCACTGCCATATTTTAATTAATTCAAGAAGAAGGACAACCCGTAGTAAATCGCTGGCTCGAAGTACTGCGTGCCAGCGGAACGATGAAACCACTAGAATTAATGAAGCATGCAGGAGTGGATATGTCAAAACCAGATCCACTCCGCAAGGCTGTTTCTTATGTAGGTTCATTAATTGATGAATTAGAACAGTTGTATCACGAGTAATAAAAAACAAGCCCCTTAAGAATGATCATTCTTAAGGAGCTTGTTTTCTACTTCCCAAATCTTTTACGATACCCGCATTTTCGACATAACTCTTCTACTGCAACTCTTCTTGAAAAGCCATCTACAAGATTTTTTGCTCTTTCCCCTTCAATAATATTGGAGAACGAATCCTCATTAATATTCCCAAGATTAATGATGCCCTCACCATCTAAACAACAAGGGATAACTGTTCCGTTTGCTAAAATACCCGCCTGTGTTCGAAGACCATAGCAAAATCCTTTTCCATCATCTTCTTCCTCATGAAGAGCGGGCCACTGAAATTCATAATCTTGGTTAATAAAGATCCGATCAGCAAGCTTTATACCGCTTCCGGGTGTAATCTTCTCCTCAATTTTGTACGGCAGACTAAACTCTTTTTCAATCATCTCTAACAGTTCTCTATTTCGCTTTCTCTCAAGATTTGTCTTATTATCTTGCGTCAAGTTCCACAATCTTAATGAAACAATTAAATCCGATTCACTTGTTGCTTCTCGAATAAAAGAAAGGATATTCCTTACATACCCTTCCTTATCCTCCGAACCAGGATGTCCATCAAAACTATGGAGCGAAAAATTAATCTGTCTTAACGCTGGTTTATTTAATAATTTATGTTTTCTCTTATGAATTAAAGTGCCATTCGTTGTAATATTTACTTTAAACCCTTTTTCATGACTTAAATCTAACAATTTGTCTATTTTAGGATGAAGCAACGGCTCACCTTTAACATGCAAATAAATGTAGTCTGTGTGCGGCTTAATTTGGTCTAACCTCTTTGAAAAGTCCTCCACAGACAGAAACTGCTTCTGCCGTTCTGTTGGCGGACAAAAACTACATGCAAGATTACACACACTCGTAATCTCTAAGTAAAACTTCTTAAACTTTTTCAACCTCAATTCCCCACTTCTTTGACTACTTAGAACAACCCATTGTCCTCCCACTATTACAGCATACTTTTTATGAAATGGGAACATGTTGATTTGAGATACTTATTACCATTTTTCTTTTTCTACATACTCCAATTCACACAATAATCGACTGCCTATTGTCCCTCTTGATTCTTATCACCCTTAAAAACAATCCAAAGCTAAGAAATAAGCCGGTTGCGACAATTCCACTAACAGGATTTAACCAAAAATCCCCTTGATCTGTAAATGTAATGACACCACTAATTGTAACCAAAACTGTCGGGACAGCGTCCTCAAGAGCATGCATACACACACATGGCCATACGGATTTCGTAAGTCTATATATTTCAACATACATAACCGTCCAGCACACCATGAGCACACACCCGATTAAGAGCGTACTCACCCTTGAAGTAGATTCAAAATAATGATTTGGTAAAAATACGATATAATAAGCGCTATGCCATAAAGCCCAAACAAGTCCAGAAATAAGATACAGTAGCCAATCATTCATTTTTAGTTCGATTAACTTCGGCGTTAAATAGCCACGCCATGCAAACTCTTCAAATATATTTTTAAGAAAATTACTTGCCATAGAAATCATCATAATGGATAAAAGCGAATATAGTTCAACATGCGATATGTCCGCAGCACCAAAACAGAGTGCAAATCCAACACTGACGAGAGTAACAAAAGGATAAATAGAGAATGCTGTAACATACCACTTCACATTATTTTTCACATTTAATTTCAACCCCATGTCTTTCCAATCACGGCGAATGATTCTAAAAAATATAGCCGTGAAAAACGGTAACACTAACCAAAGTCCCATACCTAAAGAATTACCTTCCGTTTGATCTGTAAGGACAGAATCAAGCAATACCCCAAGCCATCCACCGCTCAAGACAACAATAATAAAAACAATCAAATGAACCTTTACATTCCCTCTCTTTCCTGTCACCATGTTAAATCGTCTCCTTTTTCCATTTGCCCTCTTTCATATCAATAGAACTTAACTCCCAGCAAAACAAAATAGAATTCTTTCTACCCTACATGTCCATAAAAAGCTACTATACATCGGTTCATTATATTTAATAATATTCATTTATATGATGTATTCTTTAAGTCCTATTCTATAACCGTTCTATCAACACAAATCCCCTTGACCTCATTATGCCAAGGGGATTCATACATATTTTATTGAAACATTACCTTAAAATAATAATTTCTTTTTCATATCATAATTAACATTTTCGCTATATTTTCAAGAAGGTATCAATCATGAAATTATATTTCATGAGGGAAATGATATGAAGGATTTATTTGTGATACGGTTCTCCCCTCTTTACTAACTAGTAAAGCGTCATCTTGCCCATTATTACAATCAAACCAATAAGTTATTCCTTTTATTTCTTTACGATTAGGTTGAACCTCTATTTTCTTGATTATTGCTCGCAATAGAGACTTTTTTTGTTCATAAGTAGCATTTTCATATAGATTAGTGAAATTTTCAAGTGCCTTTATAACCATTTCTTTCGTAATAGGTATTTCCGAACTCTCAATTTTCCTATCTAATTTACTTTTTTCCCTTTCTAGTTCAACTATCTCTTCTCTTAAGGGCTCGGATAATTCCGTATATGTTTCTACTCGAATTTTCTCATCAAAATAATCCTTATTAAGTTTTTTATAAATTGCTTCTTTCTTTTTAATTCTTCATTTATATATGATAAATCATTTTTTATCCTTTCTATTCCACTTTCTTGTTTCTCTTGGATACGTTCAAACGTTTTATCAAAAATTGAATGTATTAAAATAATTTTATTAATACATTGCAATACCTTTTCCTCAATATCTTCCTTACGAATAAGATTAGATTTACAAGCCAACTTCCCCTTACTATGAAATGCTTGGCACATATAATATAAATGATATCCTGATTTATCTCGTTTTTTAGTTTTACACATTACCATCCCTGCTCCACAAGATGGACAACGTAAAATACCAGATAGTACAAATTCCCCATTAAAATTACGATTTTTAGAAATACTTTTCTTGTGGGCATAATTCACACCTTGGACTCTTTTCCATAACTCCTCAGATACAATAGGTTCATGTTTACCTTTAACAAATTTATATTCGTCTGCTTTTCCTTTTCTTCTTTCTACGTTCCAATTCTTATGTCGTCCCCATCTACAGTATCCGATATATAGTGGATTCTCTAAAATTGTTTTAATTGTACCTATACTAAATAATCTTCCTCTCTTTGTTTTAAAACCTTGTTGATTTAAAATAATAGCAATGGATTTATACCCTTTTCCTCCAGCTCTTAAATGAAATACCCTCCGTACAATCTCAGCTTCTTCTTTATTAATTTTTAGCTCCTTATTCTTAACGTCATATCCAAGTACACGTCCCCCATTCCAGTAACCTAACTCTGCTCGCTTAGACATACCAGATTTTACCCTTTGTACAATCATTGAACGCTCATATTCAGCAAATGTAGCCAATAGTTGGATAAATGCAGTCCCTCCAGTCGTAGAACTATCTAAGTTATTATCACTTACTAACACACAACATTTTCTTGGAGCAAGGACATCATCTATTAACTTAGTAACATCACTTACTCTTCTTGATATTCGGTCAACAGATTTAACTAATATCCCCGTAAATTTCTCTTGATAAAGGTCTTTAAATAAACGCTGTATTTCAGGTCGATTATAATCCTTTCCCGAATAGCCATCATCAACATATATATCGTATACCTCATAACCTTTAGTGTTAGCATATTGTTTTAAATAATCTTCTTGTGCTCCTAGAGAGAATCCCTCATTCGCTTGCTCTTCGGTCGATACCCTAATATAAATAGCTACTTTACGCTTACTATGATTCATGTTCCTTCCCCCGATTAATTAGTAATGTCTTTTAGTTCTATATTTTCAATTACAATCCACCCTAATATTTCTATTAATTGATTCCATTTTGTCTCTTCCATACTTGGAATAATCATATTTTCTAACTCCTGCTGACTACGACTAAAGTTCATTTCTTCCTTTTCCAATTTCCTCACCCTTTTAATTTCTAAATAATAGGCTTATGCTTACCCTCTACATGTATATTTCCATAGCTATACATTCCTTGATAAAAAGATTTTCTATCCAGAATCCTTTTAACTTGTACTTTCGTAAATTTTTTCCCTTTTGCAGTAGTAAACCCTTCGATATTCAATTGCTCAGCTAAATTCGATAGTGACCACTTAGGATAGAGTGCCCTTAAGGTAAATACACGCTTTACAGCTTCTGCTTCTTTAACATTGACCTCAATATGCTTTTGACCTTTTCTAGCTTTATAACCATAAGCCACTCTTCCGCCTGCATATCCACCTTCCTGGGCTTTTTTATTACGTCCACGTCCTAACTTAAGAGCGATTTCTAAACGTTGATATTGATCCAATAACTCCATCAATCCATTAATTAAAAAGTCATTTGGATCTTTCTTATAAATACTGTAGTTCGGCTGTTCAATACTTTTCACATCAACTTGATACTTATTAAATTCTCGATGTATCAACACTTTTACAATATCCGAGCGCCATAAACGGTTTGTATTTAAAACAACTACATAATCTATATCTTTCATCCGAAGTCTTGATAGCATATTTTGAAATCCCTCTCGTTCTACTTCAAGTGCTTCTTCATCTACTTTCGCTCCACTAATACCAAGGTCACTGTATATATCAATCAACCTCCAATTGTTATCCTTACAAAGTTTTCTAATCTCATCTTGTTGATATAAGGCACTATAACCTTCCTTAGCTTGTCCTTGGGTTGATACCCTAACATAGCCAATCACGTTCACAAAAAATCCCCCTAGCGTAACGATATTTAAAATTAACGTAACGTTCCGAATAAAAAATGTAAAATATTAACATTTTAAATCATATTAATTTTGCACTCCAATTCCAACCCTTTATTTAAAATTAATTTTTATCTCTTATTTTTAAAGGATTACTCTGTTCAGAAAATACCTTTAAATATCTTGTAGCTAGTGGGAATCAAACAATTATTTAAAATTAATCTGTTTTAAAACTATTTTCTTAAGAACCTTTTTTCTTATAAATAGTTACCTTTACATCGCCCCGATACTCATTTTTATACCCTTTCTCATCTATAGCTTCCAAATTTATCAGTTCAAGGCATTTCATAAATTCATCATAGTTACCAGTTCTAACCTTAGGTTTTTTTAAATTTTTACTAAATGTGTAAGCTTGTTTTCCATATCCTCTTTCATCTTTCTTAAACTTCTGCATATTATCTACTAAATATTGAGATAGTTTAGATTGAGAATAAACAACATTTACATCGTATATCTTCTTTATATTTACTCCTCCATGCCCCCATATATTTTCAAATTCCTTATTGCGTAACATTTCAAGTGGAATCCTTGGAATATTAACCAATACATGATAATGAATTGTTCCACGCTTTTGAAAAGAACGGACAGCTAAATATTTAAAATCTCCAAATTTGGAGCGCATACGTTTTATCCATCTCTCAAAATCTTTACATGCTTTCTCTACAGCTATATTTTCCCTATAAGTTAAAGTAATTAATTGATCTCTATAATTCTTAAAATTAAGGTATAAAAGGTGGTGAAAATCATCAATTTCCTTATTTTTCAATCCTCTTACTTTTGTTTCTTTTTTGTTTCCTTCACTTACGAAGTTTAATTTATTTCGTTTCTTTAATGGCCTATTATAATGTTTATTTATCCCTGTTTTTACTTCTCTTTCATATTCAACTACCTTTAAAAACCTCCCCAACTCTACAAATTTGTAATTATAACCAGACATATCCTGCTCCTCCTTTTTATTTCTCGTCTAAAGAAACAGAACAGATGCAAAACATTCTCCCGGTTTCACATGTTTTTTCTAAACTTTTTTTAAAAATGTGTCTAAAATGTGAAAAAACCGCCATTTTAATGGACGGTTCCTTCTTTGAGTTATATAATTATACATTTTAAAGTTAATAATCCTCTTCAACCTCTAAAATATTGGCTAAATTTGAACGAGCTTCATTAATTTTCTCTTCTAACATATTTCTATCCCCTGATTGTTCTAACAATCCTACACTTGTAATTAGCCCCCTAAAATGAATTAATATCATCCTTTCCTTTTCGCTATAATCATTCGGATAATTTTCCATTGCACGCATATGATCAGCTACCCACTTAGTCACCTTTTTATCAGGAAATGCATTCTCCTCAATTGCTATATTTAATTCGTGAAAGCTATAAAGGGAACTTTTATAAAAATCTTCTTCTATTCCGCTTGGCGTATCAATTGAACTACCTAATTTAGAAGTAATAAATAGAATTAAAATAATACCTAAAATCCAAAATCTTTTCTTTTTCCAAATAGGTCTCTTTACTTCTTTATGTACTACTACGTCCTCTTTCAAATTTCTCATCTTCCCTTCCTTAAATTAAACCACTTTAAATAAATTGAATTTTCTTTCTTTAACTCTTATACTTCCTTACCTTCTTCTCTACTACGTAGAGGGAGACTTCGTCTCTTTAGTTATAAAAGTATAATATTTCTCTTTTGATATTAACGAGAGACCTACATATACTTATTAAATAAAAGGAATAGAACGGTACGTAAAAGCGTACCACTTTTAGAAAAATTATATGGTATCTTTTTCCATAAAGTCAACTGATATAAGTTGGGCAGGGATAAAGATGACAAAAAAAGTTATAGTAAAAATACATGAATTAACTAAAGAAAAGGGAATCTCCTTAAGAGAATTATCACGATTAACAGATATCCGTCACGCAGCTTTAAGTGAATTAGCTAATCAAAAAAGGCAAAATATTAACTTTAGACATATAGAGAAGATTGCAGAAACTTTTGAGATTGAGGATATTAGAGATATTATTGATTTTGATCAGAAATAAAGCGCTTTTTATAGAAGCGTTTTATTTTATTTGTATATTATTTCATAAATTATATAGAATACCCTTATATATCATTTAATTAAAATAAGAGGATTTATCAAGTAATTTAATATCAAGATCATATATATTATTTATAGGTAAATTTTCAATAAATTCCCTTCCATTAAATCAAATATAGTTACACATAATTGCAAAATATGATATAAGATTAATGAGAGGTGTTTTAAATGTTCACAAGCGAATTATGCTTACAAAATAAATTTATACAACTAAAAGAAGCTGATTTAAACGAAAATGAGAAAATCCTAACGGAGTTTAATGCGCGATTTGGAAATGTAGATATAGTTCAGGTAATTATTAATGATTCCAACTTACTAAGTTATGATCAAGCAAATTTACTTTCATCTTACCAATGTGCTAAGGTATTAGCCTTTTTACACAAAAAAGCAATTCGTACCTTTACCTATCTACAAAAAAGTACAGATTATGGAGAGAAAACATTAAGCACTATATTATCTAAGTTAATTAAAACAAACATAGTTACAGAAATTAATTCAAATCGATATATTATCTCTGAAGAATTCGAATTCCCTATATTACAATTCATATCTTATGAAGCAAAATTACAAAAATGGAAAAAAGCTATACTCCAAGCTTCCATTAATAAAAAATTCTCATCTTATTCATATGTAGTTTTACCAATTGAATTAGCATACAAATTAAAACAAAATAAATTAGATTATTTTCAAACCTATAATGTTGGACTGATTGGTGTTTCTGATAACAAAATTGAATACCTATTCAACCCTAAAAAAGAAACTTTGAAGTTTACGATTAATCCTTCATTAATTTCTAGTATCGCTAAGTATCAGTTAGAAACTTCGACCTTCTCCATTTCAACCCAATAAAAAGAAGCTATCACTAAATTGAATAGCTTCTTTTTATCATGCTACTTATAGAATAATAAAATTATCTTCTTGAAATCCATTTAAGGCATTCTTATAATTCCCTATATGCCTACCATTAATCCTTTGTAATGGATTCAGTTCATTGTAACGGTTTATATTAGATTCTGCTGTATCAACTATTTCATTCACTAGCCTTAATTTTTCATCAATGCTTTCTTTTTCAACGATATCTTCAACAACTTTCTTCAAGGCTTCAAAATATTGTTGATAAATTTCATTTAAGTTTATACTTTCAATATTTCCTGAGTTTATTTTATCATCTAACTCACAATCACATAAAATCTTCCCGTACATTTCATCCTGATATTCCTCAGGAATACTAAATATTTCGTCCTCTATTGCTAATTCATATAGCATCTTCATGGAAGTATATCTTTTCTTTTGTCTTCCCATACCTTCAACTGGTTCTAAACCTTTTTGTTCCTTATTAAAGTTTCTTAATGAATAAAACCAACCTGTACCAATTGCCTCAGCTCCAACTGCAAAATATAAGATGCTTTCTATCCCCACATAACCAATGATAACCTTTAACCCAAGGTTTTTTAAATCATAAATAAATTGAAGCATATTTTGGAGTCGAGTAGGATTAAAATCATGCCTATGTTTATTATTATTCTCTCGATCAATAGTAATATATATACCATCAAAATTATGAGATATATCACTAAAATCATCTAAAAAGTCTGCAATATATGATTTATTTTCCAGCGCGCTTTCACTAAAAATAACTGAAACATATTTCTCAACTTCTATTCCCCGATTAGATACGCTCTCATTAAAAATTTCCCATATATCAAAAAGCTTATCAACTATTCTATCATTAAAACTATACAAATATAGGGATGGGGCCATTAATGCATCTACATTAAAATCTAATTGAAAATCAATAGAACTCTCCACTAAGTTCTCAATATTGCTGGTGTTTCTTAAAAAAGCTCTATCTATATCTTGTTCAGGAAAATAAGAAAGATCATTCAATTTTTTTGGAATTGATCCAGAAAATTGCTTATAATACACTTTTAAATCTACTATATTTTTTCCTAAAGAATAATCTGTATTATCTTCTCTTACATCCTTAATTCGGCTTATAGTTTCTTCCCTTGGATCCCAAATTACACCATCTATTAATCTGTTAGCATAAAATCTATCTAACTTTGGCTTCCAAGAAGGACCATGTTGTGCAAAAATCATTATTTTTCCTCCTGACCCATTAGATTTTCTAATTCATTTAATAGTTCATCTAAATTTGACCATCTTCTATGCCTTTGTTGTGTTGCCAATCTAGATATTACTTTACTAAATAGTAGTACAGACTTAGAACTAGAATCTTTCCCTTTCCATAACTGGAATACATAATGCATATCCCGTATGTTTTTCATACCCATCGTTCGGGTTTCTGGGAGAAATATTTCTATTGCAATTAATCCCAATGGAAATAAATCTGTTCTAAAGTCCCAAGTATAATCGGAAGTTCTTTTTTCTTGCTCAGGAGCCATATAATAAGGCGTTCCTATGGCCATTCTTGTACCAGTAAGTTTTTCCTCTTCATTTGATTTTACCAAACCAGCATCTATTATTTTAAAATTACCTTGATGGTATATAATATTTCGCGGCGTTAAATCCCTATGCACATACCCACTATCGTGCATTACCTTAACTTGATTAACCATTTGGAATAAAAATGCCACAATCGCATCAATATTTTGAGGGCTCCGATACAGTTCACTACTATTTAGTGTATCTCCCTCAAATCTTGTTTCAAAATAATAAATAAAACGATAATTTTCTTTTATTAATATTTGATGTTCTTCAAAAATCTCTAATTGAGGTAGAATCGGACATTTTTTTGATGCATTAAGCTCTCTAATAATTCTCTTTGATCTAGCCTCTATTTCATAATCACGTTCGGATTCAAAATCATTAGCTGATATTTCCCTAAATGCTAATCTGTTAAATGTGTTATAGGGTGAAACATCAACAAATTTAAGCATACTTACATTTCCGGTACTAAGGGTTACCTGGAATACCTGCCTCTGCCCACTTTTGGGTAACTTAGTAATGGATGTTGCTATTAATCCCTTTTGTTGTAATATGCTCTGAACATCTGCATCATTTATGATATATGGATCCATAATTTCTCCTTTACAAAAAATTAAATTTAAATTTTTATCCATGCAATCCCTTTACTATTTCCCACCTTTAAATTATTGTATCATATTTCCAATGTAGTATATTACTAAATATGTATGTTTTGGTAATAAAAAATCCCTTCGATAAGTTATATATTCATAACTTACCGAAGAGACTTTTACTCAAAATTCTTCTATAAAAATTTGTATTTTACTATCAATAACGATACGACTTTCATTACTATTGATAAATTGCTAAAACTTCTAGGATTATAATATTTTTATCACTTGTGATACTTTGTATATCCTCAATTTCCTCTTTACCCATTGTTCTTCTAATTCCTCGACCTAAAGAAAATAAATCCTTCATAATGTCAAATACAACTATAGGTTTATCCGTTACATTTTTTCGAGATAGAACTTTTGCAATTACAGTTACTTCTTCATCTTCAAAATCCTCTAAATGCTCTAATTCATAACAGAGATTATTTGCATTTAATTTCGCAAAACCTACTCGCTCTTCAAACTTGTTGCATTCAAGAAAGGCTGGAATTTTTGTGCTTTCCTTTGCAAAAATTTTATTGAATAATTCTTCTTCTTGAGCGTTTTGTATGTTCATGCTTGAAGTTAACATAGGCTTTCCTTTGTTAATTAAATCCATCATATCAAACTCTGTAGGAATCCGAAAATCTCCCTCAAAACGAATAATAGATGTTCTAGGTATTGTTTCAGCATCCCATTCATCCTGTGAAAAATCAAAATAATTATCCTTACTATTACTTTCAAGTAAATCTTCAAATTCATTACAGTCAAGTATTAGGCTCTCTACTATTTCCCCTTCCATTTCGTTACTTCCACTTATCCCCCCTGAAAGTACTGAAACTTTAGCGTTTACGGACTTCCCTGAATTTACTTTGACCTTGTTTATCTTTACATATTTTTTCCCCTCTAGTACTGCCCTATATTCTGCAACTTTATTTGAATCAAAATATATTAGATTTTTGAACAAAATAAACTCCCCCTTTTAGTATTTATCAGTATAATAAACTTGGCTTCTTATATTTTGCCTTCTAAACAACTAAAAATAATCATCTTTATATTATATTTATTGGATGAAGCCTACTAGCATTATAATACAACAATAATCATACTAATTTGAACCATTAGGATGCTATTTCCCACCAATTAATTGAATAAAAACTCTATATCAATCTTCCGCTTTACCATCACTTGTGATACGGTTCACCGAACATCACTAAAGAACATAGTTAATTTACATAAAGTATTTATATGTATTTAGACTAATTCTCCATAACTTATGGAGAATTAGTCTAACCTTTTATTTCAATGTAAACTTTTGCAATTTATGTTTATATTTCTTCCTAATTAAAAGTCTGTGATTAAATTGCAAACTATATACTATACAATTATTACATCGTTTACAAAGTCTCTATTTTTAAATCTACTTTTTCTTCAAGAGCTTCATTTAAAGCATAAAATAATACCTCAAACATATCTTTCCCATCACTTGTAACAAAATAGTTTGAAAGGTCTTTTATGTCTGATGAAATATCATCACCCCAAGGTGGCTGTTTAGATAAATCCTCGATATCCCATACTACTTCTGATGGTGAAAACAGCTTCAATTTTTCATGCACTTCTTTTGCTTCTTTAATCGCCTTTGGAATATTTTCTAGCGGAAGTTTTCCACTATATAGTTCTTTCATTAAGTGAGGATATTTTGTTCCCCATCCTTCTTTTTCTAAATGGTAGCTTATTGTTGAAAAGAACGAATGTACAAAATCTGATGTACCAAGTTGATACCAATAAAAATCAACCATAAGTCCTGTTGCCATATTTCTTCACTCCCTTTTAATTACTGTCTTTTTTGATGATAATCTCTATTTGTCCAAATGTTCTTTGCGTTATTTCTTCTTTAATTTGTTTTAACGTTTCTTTTGTTACCGTTTGTCCTCGCACATCAATTAAAACAGTTTGTTTAACTCCTTCGGGTAAATGTTTTATCCTATCTTCAAATTGTTTTACAACAATATTAATTAATGAATTTCTTCCACTTGATGTTGTAACATTATAATTTTTTATCTCTATACTTCGACCTTCTTCGTAACTGAAAAAGTCTGGTCTTGTACTCCCTTTAGTACCGTAAGAAACTTTTTCTCTATCTTTAAATGATATTTGGTCTGTATATTTTGGTTTAGAAAAGGTATCTCCTGCATCAAGCTCCGATTGTCTCCATGATGGTCTAGCAAACATAAGATAACCACTTAGGTAATTACCCCAGTTTCCTGTTGGCGGTAACATACTAGTCATAGTCCCACTAGTAAGCCCATCCGCAAAAGCAGGTTGTAAACGTGGTGGGAAGGCTTCTGTTACTTTATAAACATTTACTCCTCTAGCAAGCTTAGAAACCTTATCAAGCCCTTTTCCTCCAAGTAATCCTGTACCGATTGATGTCAATAGATAAGAGCCCCAACGGAATCCACTTTCAACATCACCATACCAAACATCGTTCATAAAGGAGTCCGAGAAAACATTCCACATTGCAGGAAAAGTTTCATCATAATTAACAACAGCATCCCACATATTTGACCATGTTTCACCGTCACCTAACGCTTTAAATCCTTCCCAAGCATCACCAACAGCTTGTCCTGCACCAGTATAAAGACCATCCCAAGCTTTCTCTAAATCAGATTTTGGAATAAGTTTACCACACATTGCCCCTTCTTCAATATCTTCATTAGATAAACTTTCATCAACTAAGTTACCGCCATAAAGTTCATCAGCATTACGGAACTTTTCCGCTGCATTCATTAGTTCTTCTGCAATTTTATCAAATTCCCGAAATACATTAAACATTTGAGGTTTTGTTTCATTAAACATCTGATAAAACCTTTGACTTGTTGCACCACTCCACATTGAAGCAATATATTCCGTTTGTTGATATAAATCTTTATGTATTTGTTCTAATCTATTTTTAGCTTCACGAACTATCTTTGCCGATTGTTCCAAACGTTCTGGTGTTACTTTTATTTGAACCATACAGTACCTCCTTTTCCTATTATTTCATAAGAAAATTATACCATGTCGGATTATTTTACCGTTCCAAATATTCGAATTTTCTAAATACAAATAATTAATGAGGTTTTCTTCTATAATTAAAACAAAATTATTAAATAAATGTTGAGAAATATTAGAAATTCATTTCTATTGTATTTTATTCTTGCTATCATGAATTATAAGAATATTCAAAAAGGAAGGGATTCTATGAACGTTCCAGTGAAGGGGAATGAACAAGTTACGAAATTATTAAATGACTGGTATGTAGCTATGCTGGCACAACATGTAACTAAAGCACAGCAATTAAAAAAAGAAATTGATGAGCAAATTAACAACATCGAAGAAAACCAAAATCTATTACTATATTATTCATTGTTAGATTTTAGATACAAGGTACTAACTGATGGTTTAAATATCACAAAAGAAAGTTTTGATAAAATCGAATCTTTTGATACACCAACTGATGACTTTCTATCTTACTACTATCATTTCTTCAAAGCTATTCATGCAACTCTACTTGCAAATCATAATGAAGCTAAAGAACATTATGAGAAAGCAGAAAATCTTTTAAAATTCGTTTTTAATGAACTAGAACAAGCTGAATTTTATTATAGAATTGCATCTTTTTATAACATTACTTTTCATTCACTTATGGGTATTAAGTGTGCATCTAAAGCAGAAGAGATATTTTCTAAACATACTGGTTGCGAAATTAATGTAGCTCTATGTAAAAATATCTTAGGAGGGGCTTGTGTACAGCTACAACAATTTGAATTAGCAGAAGAATATTTCACTTCTGCAATAGATATTTTACAGAAGCAAAATGAAGAAACCTTAATTTTAAGAGTTAGAAATAATTTAGGTTGGCTATATGCAAGCCAAAACCTTTCAAGTTTGGCTATTCGCCATTTATCAGAAGTTAATCAAAAAATCCCTAACCACTTCAAAGCTATTTTCTTACAAGCAAGAGAACATTTTAAACTTGGAGAAAAAGAGGTAGCAGATGGATTTATTAGAAAAGGTTTGGATGTTTGTAAAAAATTAAAAAATGAAGAATACAAGCATCATTTTTTAATTTTAAAAGGAATGAACGACAATATCCCTTTAGAGGAATTAGAAACTATAATTATCTTAGGCACTGCATACTTTAAGAAGGAGCGGTTATTAGGCTACGTACAAGAATATGAAGAAATATTGGCGGTCAAATTTCATGAGATGCTAAACCTTGAAAAATCAGCAAAATACTTCTATTCAGCTTATAAAGCTAAACAAGAATTATCAGAAAAAGGAGCGTTAAAGTGATGAAAAAACTTTGTTCAATTGTGTTAAGTTTAGCTATTATTGGTATTGTTTCTTTTGGATTAAATAGTTCTATAGAAATTTTACAGTCTGCTCATGGAGATTACCCTGCCCCTCAAAGAACTAACTTAGTATATAATTTAGGCAATACACTTACATCTAATAATTCAGACGGCAATACTGGTGGAATTATTGCAAACTACGAACACGGTCAAACTTTTTAATTAAGAAAAAAGAACGTCCTTCTTTGAAAGTGACGTTCTTTTTTCTTAACCACGGAAAGATTGAACACTAGGAATGTTTTACAAATTATCCATTGGGGTAATAACCAAATTTGTTAGTACTAATATTACTTACTTTGAAATAAAAACTATATTCATTCCCCATACTGCAATAGTTTATGTAGTTGGAATACAAAAAGAGCTAACATTAAACCTGCTCATTAATATGTTTCTGGTAATTCTAAAATCCAATTTATCCAACCCATAACGGTTGAAGCTCTTCTGAAATACGTACTTTCTGAATTAACATTATACAAGTTACACCTCTTCATTATTTCAACAACTCTTTCTTTTTCTGGAGGTGTACTTGTTTGGAAATACTCAGCTAGAACTTGCTTGAAAGGTTCATGAACCAGAATTGACTTTGCCAATCTTAAAAATTTGTCTTTTGTTTTAAGTCTCATTATGCCCCTTCCAGCTCTGGTAAGTGTAAACATAACTTGTCTGTTTTCATCTTTGTACTTTTCAATTAAACCAAGATACATGCCAGCCGCAGTGTAATAACCAGTTTGTCTCTCATCAAAGTCATAATTCCTAGTAATATCATCTTTACTCAAATCATTCTCAACGAGCAATCCTAGTAAATCAACAATTCTTGGGAATGAGTCAGCTTGAGGAAATGGAATTTCTGGCTCTGGTTGAATATGAACCGTATGAAAAACCTCAACTATATCTTCAAGCTCTAACTCCTCATGAGCAATAATAAAATCCTTTTGCCCTATAAGCTTAGCTGAATTGTATCTATGAGGGTCAGTAAATTCATAAATAAAAAAGCTGAAAATATCATTTGAATAAGTGAAAAAAACTGGCTTAACTTCTTTATAAGTTTTCGCTTGCCACAAACGATAAGGATAATAAAGCTGTCTAACAAGAAAATCATCAACAGTCGCATTTTTAGCTTCAACTATCATAAATTGACTTTGGCTCTCATATCCTCCGTCAATTTCAACTTGAGAGTTTTTAATACTAACAAGGTGGTCATTACCCTTTCTAGTCCTAATATTAAAGTCAAATTCTTTTGAGGACATTCTCCCAGATATAGTCTGAAAAGACTGTTCTCCCAAAACATTCTCCATCATACCAGTAACATGAGCACAATGAAGAGCTGAACTTTCAGAGTAAAGGTTAGTTGGGTCTATGGTTGTAAGGTCACTTGGAAAATCCACTTGAATTGGTTTTAATTTTTGGTTATAAGTGACTTTTTCATAAACATCAAACTCACCAATAATATAACTTGAACGAGAGATAGGTAATATAGACAGACCGTTATCCTTAAAAAGCTTTGGCAGATTACTATAATGGTCAAACTTAGCCATCAACCTTGGCTCACGTTCCTTCTTTATTTCTTTGGCTTGAATTTCAAAAAAGCCATTTCGTTGGACATTTTGTAATATGTTATGACGGTCAAATAATATATCCCACGCTTTATCTGTTTGGTTCATAATTCATCACCAGCACTTCATCAATTTTCCCTCTGCCAGAAGCATTTGCATTGATGTTTCGACTTGCCGAGACAATCTGAATATTAAAACCTTCATATAGTTCCTGAATAAAATCAGTTGCTGAGTTACTCAATAAAACATTTACTCCTCGTTTGTCCAATTCAACAAAAAGATATTTTAATCTTCTTTGGTCATCTTTGTTGAACCCGTCCAAACTGTAACCAGTAAATGAAGAAGTATCTGAAACTGGGTCATATGGAGGGTCAAAATACACAAAATCACCCTTTTTTGCTTTCTCAACTGCTGTTTCAAAGTCTCCATTAAGAATGGTCACATTATTAGAACTCAAATAGTTGTGAACAGCTCTTAAAACAATTTCATTAACAATTTGAGGGTTTTTGTATTTCCCAAAAGGAACATTGAATTGTCCTTGACTGTTCACTCGAAACAATCCATTAAAGCAAGTTTTGTTTAAATAAATTATCCTTGAAGCTCTTTGAACAGGCGATAAATTTTTATACTCTTCTTGCCTGTCTAAATCACGAATTTCATAAAAATAATCTTTGTCATTTTCATGTTTCTTCAAATCTTCAATCAACTCATCAACATTATTTTTGATTACATTATAAACACTCGCAAGTTCACTATTAATGTCATTTATAACCGCTCTTTTGGGTTGAATATCAAATAGAACTGCCCCTGCTCCAATGAAGGGCTCATAATAAGTATTAATTCTCTTTGGAACATACTTACGAATTTCTGGAAGCAATTGACGCTTTCCTCCCGCCCACTTCAAAAAAGGTTGAGCTAATTTATTTTTTGCCACTTTAAACCTCTCCCTTTAAAACTCTATACGAACAAAGATTCTATATTTTATCATAGCATATTTGGCTATACATTTAAATTATCAAAAAAATCCATTATATCACAGTTTCTGAACTACCACTCTTAAAATTTTATATTTGCACCAGAGTGCGGGAACAGCTCTGCTCCCACCTTCTCATGAATAGAGTAACTTAGAATCGGTCATAAGCACCCCCACTAATACTTTTAGTTTTTCTCTCTATAATTCATCAAAACTTGCTTGTTAGTTACATTTTTTATCTTGAAAAACCGCTATTAAGCCACCTGCTTATTTATAAGATAAAGACAGGGATGCACCCTGTCTTACAATATTCCTTCCTCTTGTAGTTTTTTGTACTGTTTCTTTACTGCTGTCCGTTCATAAGAAGGAATGTTGTCATCCTTTTTAATCAATAACCTATCATTCTTTTCTATCCCAACATTGTAACAAGACACATTCTGTTTGAAGTATAAATACATCTCGTTGTTAAACAAGCCATCTTCAACTATGATAATCCAAAGACCGTTCTTTAATTGTCATATTTCTATTCCTTGTATTATTCATTGTGCTTGCACTTCTCTTACTGCTCTATAAATTGTCGCTCTACTTATCTTTGTTATCTCTTCAATTTCCTTCACAGTCATACCATTCTTATCTCTGTTATAGAAGAGTTCTAAAGCATGTTGCAAACCTTTGTGTTTGTCTGTGTACTTCTTTGGTTTACCTTTGTACACGTTTCTTTCCTTTGCAAGTGCAATCCCTTCAAGTTGTCTCTCTCGAATCATATCTGCTTCAAACTCAGCTATTCCTGCAAGGACTGTCACCATTAGCTTACCAATAGCAGTAGATGTGTCTATCTTGTCACCACCCATATTTAAGACAATGAGAGACACATCCTTCTCATTCAACATTTCAATTGTGGCAAGTGCATCTTTTGTACTTCTTGCAAATCTGTCTAACTTAGTAACAACAATAATGTCATCCTTCTCTACTGTTTCCAACAGCCTTTGAAACTCATCTCTTTTGTCTTTGTTACGACCCGATACCTTTTCCCTAAAGATTTCCTCACAACCCGCTTCTTCTAACTGTCTAATTTGTGCAGTTAAATCCTGCTGTAAAGAAGACACTCTTGCATACCCATATTTCATAAGTCATTTTCCTTTCTTGTTTTGAGACATGTATATGAGATATTGTTATCCCAAGTATATCAAAGAAGAGATTTTGTTTCAATTGGGTCTACTCAAATGATACAAGGGATATCTTTTCTCTGACATAATCAAGGTTAATTTACAAAATATAAAAAGAACAGGGCATCTTCTCCTGTTCTTCATAAAAAAACATAAATATTCAACTACTTATCAAAATCAGTTATTATTCTTATTGTTTCTGTTCTTCTTGATATACAGTAACAGTTTCATCTATTTTTTCTAAGGCTTTAGTGAAGTGAGCCATTGCTTCTATATAATCATTAAAATTGTTGTTTTGCAGAAAAAGCTTCGTTTTATTTTTAAATTTGATTAACTCTTGTATACTGGAGAAAAACGTATCTCGAGTTTTTGAATATTGTATAGTACCCGATAAATCATTCATATTATTCTCAATACATTTGTAAATCTCTTCACTCTTTGCAATTGCTTCCTCTACTTTTTGCGGGTCTATTGTTTTTTTATCCAAATTGTTAGATTGAGCAACTTTTTCTTTTACTTCCTTAAATAGTGGTACACACATATTCAGTCCATTAACTAAACGTTCATCCGCACTATTTTCTGTTTTATTACTAGGTATATTTGCGGTTTTATTTTTTTGTTCTGGAGTAACTTGCTTAGTTTCAATTTCTTCTGTTTGTTCATTTTTGGATTCTTCTTCTTTAACATTTTCATCGGTTTTAGCAGAACAGCCATTCATTAATACTACTATCAATAATATAGCTCCCCATTTTTTCACCATATATATCCCCTCTTTTATTTTTTATTTCGTTTTACTTGCCTAATAATTAATTAACCATTCACTCCACAGCCGTATATTTCACAGATACATTGGTTTCAATTTGGTCGCCTTCATTTAACGTTATTACATACTCTGGTAGAAAGTTATCATGACTATTCCCTAAAATAATATTTGTTTTATTCCCTTTATTAACAAAATAATTACCCGAACCCTTATTAGGTTCAACTTTATAACGACCTGCAGGAATATCTTTTCCTACAGTAAAAGTTCCTGCAACCATAATCCTTGGCTCTTGTTTTTTCTCTATCACACTTTTAGTTAACAATTCTAATTCCCTTTTTTTCTCATTAATTTGATTATCTAATGATAAATTTTCTTGCTTTTTTTGTTCCGCAGTTCTCTGTAAACCTTCAATATCTTTTGAAATACCTTCTTTTTTAACTATAAGTGCTTTTACTTCTTGGTATTCGTTTTCTATTTTACTTAATTCTTCTTTTATTCCTTTATTTTGCTCTTGTTTTCTTGTTATTTCTTTTTCTAGTTGTTTTACTGTGAATTTTTTATCATTTAAAGCTACTTTGGCATTATTAAAACCCAATTTCATTCCAACAAATACAGCGGTTATAACAAAAATAAGAACCAATACAATGAAAACCATATTTTTTCCGATTTTTTTGTTTCGAATTGTACCATTTGTTTCAATTCGCCCCATTTAATCCCCTCCTTTAAATATGTAAAAAACAAACACAAATAATATTTATAGTATATTTTATAAAATTAATAATATCAATAGTATGTCGATATACTGACATTTACATCTTATGTTAAGTGTGGGGTGTAAATATAAATGGATAATCTAACTAATATTATTGGTTTGCAAATTCGGATACTAAGAAAAAGCAAAAATTTAAGTCAAGAAGAATTGGCATTCAAAGCAAACCTTCATCCAACATATATCGGACAAGTAGAGCGTGGAGAAAAAAATTTAACAGTTTCAAGTCTAAACACGATTACCACAGCATTAGATATTACATTAGAAGAATTTTTCTCTTTTATTGAACCTTCTAATAATAAAAATAATATTAATTTTAAAAGTAATGACTTGTTACCTTATCAAAATATTATTAGACTGCTTCAAGAAATTAACGTGAATGAACAGAGGAAAATATTTGAAATCATTGAAAAACTAATAGAGTGGAAAAAATTATAATTTTTTCATTCTTAAAACGAGATATCAATTTACAAATCGCACGGCAATTCACACTGAAAAACCTCTCAATTGACAGGATTTTCAGCGGAATCACACGGTCTATATTTTTAACATAAGTAGAAGGACTGTATATAAAAACTTCTTTTATCTGGATAGATTTCCCGATTTAACGGCATATGAAAAGTCCTCTTAATAACTGAGGACTTTTTGGCTTGAATAATAATTGATGTTTATACGTGAAGTTATGTTAATTGAGGGGATAATCCTACTTTCCACACGTAGCTATTTCACTATTTTCTTATGTTTTAACTAATTATTTTCATAAAATTGGGCTTTTATTCAGTATTATGTTCTAAACTTTTATAATCAATTGTTACATTAGGCAGTTGATTCAATTGGGGAATACCCGTTTCTTCAACCCATTTTTTTCTAACATAAAAAGTTGAGCCATATATTTCTTTAGCTTTTGCTTCTCCTATGAAGTTATTAATGGCATTAAAGCCAATTATGGCTTCAACCCTATTTAATTTTTGAAGCGATAGCCATCCATAAGAGATGCTCATATTTTCTAATTCTGATTCATTGAATGAAATTGCATTCATTGTACTTTCAGTGATTCTCTTGAAAAATTTAACTGTTAAAACATTTATTGCTTTTCTATCTTGGCATAATTCTTGTATAGTCTTGATGGACGGATTAATCTCCATTCTTAATAAACCTTCTGCTCTTCTAATAATATCTTCTGTTTGTTTTGTCACCTTACATTCTTTCTGTTTATCATAAAACATAATTCTACTACTTTTATTTTTATAAATTACCGTTTCACTTTGATTAATGCAGTATGTACTTTTATAAGGTAGCTTCTTTTTCCCCAAGTATTTTATGTAATCGTTTACTTTATTTCCAACATTAAAGTTCCAACAAACATCAATTCTTAACACAATCCATTCTGACCTTTTCACAACAATTCCCAGTAATTCCTTTATCCTCTGTTCAAACTTTTCCCAAAACGTATTTATATCATTTTTATTAATTACACTTACATTTTCTCCATATAAAAATTTTGGAATGGATAGCTGAATAATTAAATTTTTTGTATTGGAGTAATAAACTATGTATGGAATATCTTCCTGTTCAAACATATATCGGTCATTCAGTACACCTGTTTCCCTATCGTAATACGTTGTTGTTTTTATATTTCCTATAGTTTCAAATAAATCTTTTTCAATATGTATGTTTTCCAACTTCATTTTTACTGTATCAAACATATTAAAAGTCTCCTTTCTATAATTCAATAATAAATTCTGTATGTTATAAGAAACACATGCTACTTATGCTACTTCAATTTCTTTCACTGACTCTTCTTTTGGTTCACTTCTTACTGAATCATTTTTAGGAATAAAATCTAAAACTATTGTTGAAAGCTTATCTAAAAACAATTCAAACTGCTTTTCTTTTTTCTTATTCATATTACATCCCTCCCTTTTAAGTAGCTTAGAAATGTATTGTAGCATGTAAGTAGCATGTTGTCAACTTGACATGCTACTTAAAATTGACTAAATACTACTCGCATGCTACAATAACGATGAATAAAACAAAAGGAGTGTAAAAATTGAATAAATCAAGTTTTGGAGAAGAACTAAAAGCCTTAAGAAAACGTGTAGGTATGCCATCTAAAGTATTATCACAAAAAGTAGGAAAAGCTGTTACATACGTCTCACAGTTAGAAAGAGAATTAATAAAAAATCCCTCTTATACAACTTGTCTACAAATATTACTGGAGCTTGGTCTTATCAAGGAAGATGCTGAAAAAATGCTCAATTATTATGGTATACAGTCAAAAGAGGAAAAACAGGCTGAATTAGAATTGGCAGTAAAACTGGATGAAGAACTGTCATGGAAAATCAACTCTGGTTATTACAGTAAGAAATTAGAACAAATTGAAAGAAAAAGGCACTTATTTTTACAATTGATTGATAAACAATTAAAGACACTTGGACACTTTGACAACTCAAGAGCAGACATTATTCTTAACAACCTTATTGAGCTATTGAAAAACGAAGAAAAAGCTGAGTTACTTTTTGAATTTTTCGGAAATGATTTTTCAAAATTGGATTATGAAGAAATACAATTAATAATTTCAAAAGCAAATAAAGAATACAAAAAAACAATGGCAGAAAAATTCATTAATTCTTTTGAGGAGGAATAATACATATGAAAACAAAAGTAGCATTATATGTACGTGTTTCAACAGAAGAACAAGCTAACAACGGTTATTCTATTGATGCACAATTAAATACATTACGAAACCACTGTGAAATTTCTGGAAAAACAATTGTTGAAGAGTATGCTGATAAAGGTATAAGTGGAACATCTATAAGCGGAAGACACGGGCTACAAAAAATGTTAGAAGATGCTAAAAAGGGATTATTTAGTGAAGTTATTGTTTGGAAAATATCACGCTTAGCTCGAAATACAATTGATATATTAAAAATAGTAGAAGAATTAAATAAAAATAACGTTGTCTTTCGCTCTTTTAGTGAGAACTTCGAAACAGAAACACCTATGGGTAAATTTGCATTACAAATGATGGGAGCAGTTGCTGAGTTAGAAAGGAATACAATTGTTGATAACGTAAAATTAGGTATGACCCAAAGAGCTAAAGAAGGTAAATGGAATGGTGGCAGTATGCTAGGTTATACTTGTATAGATAAAGAATTAAAAATTGTTGAGGAAGAAGCTAAAATTGTTAGATATATCTTTGATTTATATATTAATGGCAAAGGCTATAAAGCAATTGCTAATAAATTAAACCATGAAGGTTACAAAACAAAACGAAAGAAATCATTCTCAATAAATTCTATTAGAACTATTATTGCTAATCCTGCTTATGCAGGGTTTATTCGATTTAATCAAGTTGAAAATTGGAGTAAAAAGAGAAGAAAAGGGAAAAGTGAAAATACCACTACGGTAAAAGGAACACATGAACCAATTATTAGTTTAGATGTTTGGGAAACTTCCCGAATAATTTCAAATCAAAAATCACATAAACCTGCGAAAACATTTTCTGGTACTTTCCCTCTAACAACGTTGTTAAGATGCCCAATGTGTGGACAAGGAATGATTGGACATAAAATAAAGAAAAATAAAAACGGTACTGAATACATACGTTATTATCAATGTGGAAATTTCCATTACAAAGGTAGTGCTGTATGCAAGTCCAATTTAATAAATGCAGATATTGCAGAAGAATATGTTTTTAAAAAAATTGAAGAGATAACTTCAAAACCAACTATACTTCAAGAAATAGTAGATAGAGTTAACAGGGATATTAAAACATTAAAAGAGCCTATCCAAAACAACTTAAATTATATATCAAAAGCATTAGCTGATAACCAAAAAAGTATTCAAAAATTTATGAACATAATCGAAACAGAAGACACTCTTCCTCAATTAATATTAAAAAGAATACATGAGCTAGAAGCTAAACGTGAAGAGCTATTAGAACAAAAAAAATCTCTGGAATATGAATTAGCTAAACCTACAATTAAAGAAATTTCCTTTGAGCAAATCTCTAATGTTTTAAATACATTCTCTAAAATTCTACCTAATATCTCTCCAGAACAACAAAAAGATTTTCTACATTCAATTATTAATAAAATTACCGTCAATACAGGTAATTCTCCTACTGAAAGAAGCATCAAAGATATTGAATTATTCTTTGATGCTTCTTCTAAAAATAACTATGTGCTTACTTATGGTAAGGTTCCCCACGATTAATCCGGAACGCACGATAGATTTGTTCTAAAAGGACAAGTCTCATTAGTTGATGCGGTAATGTCATTTTTGAAAATGATAGAGATTCATTTGAGCGTTTCATTACTTCTGTACTTAAGCCAAGGGATCCACCGATTACAAAGGCGATTTTGCTTTTTCCATATGTAGCGAGGCAATCTAAGCTTTCTGCAAATTGTTCTGATGATTTTTGCTTTCCTTCAATTGCTAGTGCAATGACATGCGTATCATCTGAAATTTTGTCTAGTATACGCACACCTTCCTTTTCTTTTACGATTAACATCTCTGCTTCGCTTAAGTTTTCCGGTGCTTTTTCATCTGGTAATTCAATTACTTCCACTTTTGCATAAGATGATAATCGTTTTAAGTATTCTGCAATACCTTGTTTTAAATATTTTTCTTTTAATTTCCCGATTGAAATAATTGAGATATTCACATGTATTCCCCACCTTACAAACACGTTATCCACAAAACTTATCCACATATCCACAATCATTACCCACATATTGTGGGAGAATCTGCGTTCGATACAACATATGTCGCTTTGTTTTGACAAAATTCACATGTTTTTTCTTCTTTTTCTGAGTTATCCACACTGTTAATAACAGGTGCGACTTCGCATTCATCCACAATGATATCCAACGCTAACTCTACATGTTCTAAACAACAAGGGAAATTCATATTTCTCACCTCACTTTTCTACAATAGAAAACAGGAGGCAGTCCTCCTGTTTTTAATATTTTTGACTAGCCAATTTCACTGTTGTTGTGGAGCGCTTTGTACCACGATAAAAAGTAAGAGTCATTTTATCATCGATTTTCTTATTATATAAAGCTGTCCGAAAAGCAATGATATCTTGTATTGGCTTTCCATCTACCGCGACAATAACGTCATGCTCTCTAAGGCCTGCGGCAGCACCTGGTGATGGACTTTTCACGTCTAAAATACACACACCATTTGTAACGCCACCCGGCAAGTGTAACGTTTCTTCCCAGTAGTAGTTTGGAATTTCATTTAATGACCGAAGTTCAATTCCAATATATGGCCTTCTTACAGTACCATACTTTTCAAGCTCATTCATAATAGGAACGGCCCTTGTCACAGGAATCGCTAAACCAATTCCTTCTACTTCTTTTGCAGCGATTTTCATGGAGTTAATTCCAATCAGTTTCCCCGCTGCATTTATAAGCGCCCCGCCACTATTTCCTGGATTAATAGCCGCATCGGTCTGTAACACTTCCACTTGCCAGTCATAATGTCCATCTTGGTCTAAATCTACAGGAACAATTCGTTCGTTTGCAGATATAATTCCTTGTGTTACTGTCCCTGAAAACTGTAATCCAAGTGGGTTTCCGATCGCAATAACTGCTTCCCCGCGACGTACTGTATTCGAATCACCAATTTCAATTACCTTTTTGACAGGCTTCGCATTTATTTCTATAACAGCTAAATCGGTCACAATGTCGCTTCCTAATATTTTTCCAGGAACTTTTGTCCCATCACTTAAGCTAATTTCAATTCGATTCGCACCAGCAATGACATGATGATTTGTGACAATATAAGCATGACCATTTGTTTTTTTATAAATAACACCTGATCCTGTGCCAGCTTCTGCATCTACTTCAGAAAAATGATCACGCTGAATATTGATTACACCAACGACCGCTTCGGAAGCGCGATCAACAGCATCTACAAAGCCGGAATGTTGCATCATTTGTGATGGTTCATTCACTATGTTTCCTTCACTTGCTTCTGCTTGCTGCATATTTTTAGTCTCGGACTTTGAAAACAAAGGAGCTCCAAATGCAAACCATGAAGCTCCTACAACAGTCCCCGCTATGCTAGAAATAACAAGACCTTTGTGCTTCTTTTCCCTTGTACGTTTCATACGATTTTCTTCATCAATAAAGGACATATTTGTTCACCTATCTTCCTGTAAACAGCTATATTTACCTTTATTGTTTACTAAAATGAAGAATTATACGTATTGAATTTTTGTTGGAGTCTTTGGATCTGTGTCATGTATTTCAAACGCTTCTCCAACTCCAAATCCTTTTTCTTCTAGTACTTGCGAAACAGCCATACGCGCTAGTTCTTTCATATTATTATCTAAGCTTAAATGAGCTAAATAAATATGCTTTGTTTCATCTGTAATAACGTCGGTCATTGCAAGTGCAGCATCTTCATTCGAAACGTGGCCTACATCACTTAAAATACGTCTTTTAATACTCCATGGATAGCGGCCCATACGAAGCATTTCAACATCATGATTACTTTCGAATACAAAAGCATTCGCACCTTTAATAACACCCTTCATACGATCGCTTACATAACCTGTATCTGTGATTAGTGCTAATTTTCTACCACCATGATGAAAAACATAAAACATCGGTTCTGCCGCATCATGGGAAACTCCAAACGATTCAACTTCAATATCTCCGAATGTTTTTACATCACCAATTGAAAAAATGAACTTCTGATCTGTTGCAATGTTTCCAATTAAATGTTCCATCGCATTCCACGTCTTTTCATTTGCATAAACGGGTAAATTATACTTACGTGCTAACACTCCAAGCCCTTTAATATGATCACTGTGCTCATGTGTTACAAGAATACCTGATATATCTTGAATATTTAATTCAGCTTGCTCAAATAAAGCCTCTGTTGCTTTACCACTCAAGCCTGCATCAACAAGCAACTTTTGCTTGTCAGTTCCGACATACAGCGCATTTCCTGTACTGCCACTCGCAAGTACACTAAAATGCAGACTCATTCCCATTCACTCCATTGTATTTTTCTTTTTCTTCGCCTAGCTTAATAACTTGTCCCTCAATGGCATTTACAAAGTGATCTTTTTTTCCTTTTTCCTTTAAATTCCACGTTGGAGTCAATACTTGTTTATTCGATTCAGCTAAAGAAACGAGTGTTGCATAACCAATTTGCGCTTCTTTAATATGCGTATTTGGGGTTAATTCCTGCTTCACAAATAAATTTTCTAAAGCTTTCTGAGCCGAAATAATCTCTTGTTCTTTCGCTTTATCATTCTCACCCATTTCTTTCAAATCCGTTAACATAGTTTGCGTATATGAAACGATTTCATCCTTTTCATTTAAAGTAACGATAATCATCGCATGATCATTGTAAAAAATAGGTTTGTCTTTATATTTTTGAAAGAAATAAATTTTTGAAGCCTCTGATTTTGCAAATTCATACTTTTGACCATCTACCACATAATTTCTTAAAAAATCACCATATTTATCTTTAGCTAGTGTTTTCGTATTTTGTATTGGCTCCTTTAGATCACTTTCAATTTTTTTAGCATCCTCTTGTAATCTAGGTGTTTGATTTTTTAAAGAATGAATATCTTCTTCCTTAAAAACTTTATTTTTCGCTATAATAAATGAATCTTTCTTTGGTTCGTTTGGTAAATCATCAACCGTAATATGATCAGCTTTTAGTTGCTGATCTATTTTTGTTTCCGTCATAAGTTCTAATTCATTATTATTTTGCTTTTGAATGAATTGAAACACGAGAAAGAGGTCTAAAACAAAAAAGGTAACAATAAAAATTGTTTTAATCCTATTCCAGTCCAATCAGACTTCCCCCTTTCTCTTCACTCCACTCATACATCATATGGTCTTCCCCATACTCCACGTACCAAATTGGTTTTAACATACCAGTTATTGTTTTAGTACCCATCGGTCCACTCGGATGATTTCCTAACACAAACTTATAACCAATTCCGATATTTTGAATCAAATTCTTATCGATATCTGGATTATTGGCTAATGACTGAATTACGGTATGACCAGGTGGAAGTATAACTTTGTCTTCTTGACTGCTTCCTGCAAATTTAAATAACGGCCTTTGATAACTAATCAGTCCCTCAGAACCCCAGATTTGTTTTATTGTCGTTAATCGATCTTTATTAAATACAGGTAAATCATTCTCATATAAACGGAATTTTGTTTCACCCTTAGGATCTACATATACAAAACGATAGTTATCTGTTATACCATTATGTCCATTCAGAAATTCAAAACTTTTTTGGACAAGAATATTATCATCTATACTATTATCACGAGTTATAGATGAATTTGTATATTCAAGCTTAATACCATTCTGTTTAATCTGCATGGAACGAATTCCATCCGTATATGTTTCATCTGTATGATTATTCGAAATTAGCGTTGCATAACGTGGATCACTAAACAGCGCATTTTTAAATGCCTCTATTTCCATATTGCTCGTAATATACATCCAATTTCTTTTTTCCGTGGCTCCATCTGGTAAGAATATGCTTTTTGCATTATTGATTCGATACTCAAAATATGGCCTTGCTAATACAACAAATTTATTTTCTGCATTTACAATATCTCGTACATTCACATCTTTTAATGTCATTCTATAAATTTGACGACTATTATACGCAACAAAATTGATATCAATGTTTTGATCTCGGCTTCTGGAAGGATCAATAATAATTCGATCAAAACTTTGCTTTTCTAACTTTTTATCTTTAATCGACAGCACGCTTCTTATGGCTCCAAATGGAATAGTGGTAGGGAAGACAATTTCAATTTTCCCTTCCCCATGTACATAGGATAAAAACTCACTCTTAGGAATTGTACTTGTTATATTTGTCCAATCTTGTAATTCACCATTTTTCAAAATGTTATATATTAAGTTTATATTTTCTTGTTTTTCACTTACGAAATGACGTTTATTATCTTTATGAACGATTACAGAAGATGGAAGAATGACGTTCGAAACATCCGCACTTTCTGGCACTGTAGTTCCTTCAACAAACTTCGTGTTCTGCATCGAATTAGAATCAGGCACATATGTCCATAGATTAAACGTAAGAAACAAACTAATAACTACTAAATTAATTAGCACAATGGTTTTAAAGTTTTCCATATTCATTCCCAATC
Organism: Bacillus cereus group sp. BfR-BA-01522; assembly: GCF_022662635.1. Classification (NCBI taxonomy): domain Bacteria; kingdom Bacillati; phylum Bacillota; class Bacilli; order Caryophanales; family Bacillaceae; genus Bacillus; species Bacillus cereus group sp. BfR-BA-01522. Next base: position 263,247 of record NZ_JAKUDY010000005.1, read on the forward strand.
GTCCTCTTCTTCTTTCGCCAACGGGAGGGTAAAGTAAATTGTCGTTCCTTTTCCTTCTTCACTCTTTGCCCAAATAGATCCACCATGTGCAATAATCATTTCTTTAGCAATTGCTAAACCTAGACCAGTTCCTCCCATTTGTCTTGAACGCGCCTTATCTACGCGATAAAAGCGTTCAAAAATTTTATCGACGTTTTCTTTCGGGATTCCCATACCTTGATCGCTAACGCTAATTTCTAACATATCCCCACGATCGCGTAAACGATATGTTATCGTTCCGCCTTCCGGTGAATATTTCAGGGCATTTGAAATAACATTGTATAAAACTTGGGTAATTTTGTCTGTATCCATATCAACAAATCTTGCTTTTTTCGAAAAAGAACGATTGAAGATTACATTTTGTTCCTTAGACATTTCAAATCGATCAATGACATTATTAAAGAACTCCGTAAAATCTACCCATTCTTTCATTAAACGATATTCTGTACTATCCATTTTAGATAGTTGTAACAATGCGTTTACAAGTCGAATCATTCTTTCAGTCTCTTCTTGTGTGACTGTTAAAAATTGCGGAGCAATATTTGGATCTTTCCACGCTCCATCACTTAACGCTTCAAGATAGCTTCGCATCGTTGTAAGTGGCGTTCGCAACTCATGTGATACATTCGCTACAAACTCACGACGTTCACGATCAATTCGCTCTTGTTCCGTTACATCATACAATACAGCAATTAAGCCATTTGCTTTACCAGTATCTTTTTGAATAACAGAAAAACTAGCTCTTAAAATGTACGGTTCATTACGTGTACTGAAATCTAATAAAACTGAATCAGGTTCTTCATATAAATGATCTAGTGTAAACTCTTCCTGAATCCCTAATATTTCTAAAATCGATTGATCCAATGCTGTTTCACGCGAAACATTCAGCATTTTTTCAGCAGGGTCATTTAATAAAATAATATCCCCTTTTCGATCCGTAGCAATTACACCATCAGTCATATGTGATAAAACCGATGATAGCTTGCGTCTTTCACTTTCTGTTGAAGAACGGGCTTGTTGTAATTTTTTCGATAGGTTGTTAAAAGATAGTGCCAATTGTCCAATTTCATCATGGCTATGTACTTTTACTTTGCGTGAGTAATTTCCCTTCGCCATTTCAATAGCCTGTCTTCTCATATCTGAAATTGGTCTTGTAATCGTTTGAGCCAATAAAATACCTAGAACGGCAGTTACTAGTAATGCAATAACTGTCCCTGTTGCAAAAATTTGATTAATATCTTTCATTTGCTTATATACATCTTCCATAGAAGCAACGATTTTTATAACTCCTGCTACTTCCTCTTCCCCTTGATTCCTTTCAATTGGGGTAAACATAACTTGAACACGATGTCCCGTACTTCCATCCTTCTCAATCTTTGATTCCGGCTTATTTTGTACAATGACTCGTTGAACAGTTATATCGGTAGACGCTCGATTCACCTGGCTTTTCTTAGCTGGCGAATTATCAGAAGTCGCCAATAGTTTCCTATTACGATCAAAGACACTTACTTCCTGAATATCACGCTTTCGGTCATTCGCAAACTTCTCAATCGAGTTATTAACAGCCTGCTGGAAAGATATCTCGTTTTTATCACGTTCTTTATTAAATTCTTTATTAAATTCCTGCTTTAAGTTATAAGACAATAAGTTCGTTTGTTGTGTTAATGAGTCTTTAAAACTTTGCACGAGGCTCTTTTCTAGCTCACGTACAAAATATACACCGATAACCTGCATTGCTATTAATATTAATAGCATATAGATGAGCACAAACTTAAAATGAATAGATTGAAAAAAACCAACTTTCTTCATGTTTTATTCCTGCTCTGGGTCACGCAAGTAATATCCTACTCCACGTCTCGTAACAATTAGAGTTGGATGACTTGGATTATCTTCAATCTTTTCACGTAAACGACGTACTGTTACGTCTACTGTACGTACATCCCCAAAATAATCATAACCCCATACAGTTTGTAATAGATGCTCACGTGTCATAACTTGTCCTAAATGCTTCGCTAAATAATGTAGTAACTCAAATTCACGATGCGTAAGTTCAATACTCTCTTCTCGCTTCGTTACACTATACGCATTTGGATTAATAACAATTGGTCCAATGACCATTTCTGTATTTTCCTCTTTTTCTGCTGCCCCGCCCTGTTGATGACGGCGTAAGTTCGCTTTTACACGAGCTAGCAGTTCTCTCGTACTAAATGGTTTTGTAACATAATCATCTGCTCCAAGTTCTAGTCCTAATACTTTATCGATTTCAGAGTCCTTTGCTGTTAACATAATAATTGGCATTTCAGAACTTTTACGGATTTCACGACAAACCTCTAGTCCATCTTTTCCTGGTAACATAATATCTAATAAAACCATATCTGGTTGTTCTTCATTAGCCTTTTCGATTGCTTCATCCCCATCATGGGCCATTACAATTTCAAAGCCCTCTTTTTCTAGATTAAACTTCAAAATATCTGCGATTGGCTTTTCATCATCAACTACTAAGATTTTTTTTCCCATCATCGTGTATTTCCTCCTCATAAAAATATGGTCAATAATCCTTAAACATATAGGCAGTTCCTGCTTAAAGTTCACCCTTCATTTAAGTATTTTCTCCTCTATTCTCATAGAATCATGTATGATCCACTTTTACACGGAATCCTATACGATCTATAGAAAAACCCCTAGCTTCAACTGCTAGAGGCTCCTTAGTCTATTTTAAAATAACTACCCTCATTTGTAAAATTGCACAAAATAAAAAGGATATTAAGTAGACCCACCTAATATCCTGAGAGTGGCTCGGGACGGAATCGAACCGCCGACACGAGGATTTTCAGTCCTCTGCTCTACCGACTGAGCTACCGAGCCAAAACATATATATAAAACCACTAATGGTGGTATAAACAAAAGTGGCGGTCCCGACCGGGGTCGAACCGGCGATCTCCTGCGTGACAGGCAGGCATGTTAACCACTACACCACGGGACCAAAATATAAACATGACCCGTACGGGATTCGAACCCGTGTTACCGCCGTGAAAGGGCGGTGTCTTAACCACTTGACCAACGGGCCACGAAAATGAAAATGGTGAGCCATGAAGGACTCGAACCTTCGACCCTCTGATTAAAAGTCAGATGCTCTACCAACTGAGCTAATGGCTCATACTCACCAACGTCATATTTTCGTGACGACAAGAGTTATCATAACATAATAACTTTCATTTGTACAATACTTTTTAAATTTTTTTTATAAAAGTTAAAAAGAATCCGCGTAAACACGGATTCTTTACTAAGTCTAATGTAGCTTTACATGAAAATCAATAATTAAATGCCATATACATTACGAACAATATTTGTTTGGCTACGGTCTGGACCAACAGAGAACATAGCTAATGGAATACCTGTTAGTTGAGATACACGTTCTACATAATGTCTTGCATTTTCAGGAAGTTCTTCTAATGATTTTACCCCTGTAATATCTTCTGTCCAACCTGGAAGTTCTTCGTATACAGGCTCACATTTTGCTAAAATGTTTAAGTTAGCTGGAACTTCATCCAGAACTTCTCCATTATATTTGTATGCAACACAAATTTTCACAGTTGGAATACCTGTTAATACGTCGATAGAGTTTAAAGAAAGATCTGTTAAACCACTAACGCGGCGCGCATGTCTTACAACAACACTATCAAACCAACCCACGCGGCGTGGACGGCCTGTTGTTGTACCATATTCACGACCAACTTCACGAATTTGTTGACCAATTTCATCATGAAGCTCAGTAGGGAATGGACCATCACCAACACGGCTTGTATATGCTTTACATACACCTACTACACGTTTAATTTTAGAAGGACCCACACCAGAACCAATTGTTACACCACCAGCAACTGGGTTAGAAGATGTAACGAATGGGTACGTACCTTGGTCGATATCAAGCATAACGCCTTGTGCACCTTCAAATAATACACGACGACCTTCATCTAATGCATCATTTAATACAACAGATGTATCGCATACATATTGTGCAATTTGTTGACCATACTCATAGTATTCTTCAAAGATTTCATCCACGTTAAAGCCTTCTGCATCATACATTTTTTCAAATAAACGATTTTTTTCCGCTAAATTGCGTTCCAGTTTTTCTTTAAAAGCTTCACGATCTAAAAGATCCGCCATACGAATACCTATGCGAGCTGCTTTATCCATATATGCTGGGCCGATACCTTTTTTCGTTGTACCAATTTTATTATCGCCCTTACGCTCTTCTTCTAACTCATCTTGTTTTAAATGATATGGTAAGATAACGTGCGCGCGATTACTGATGCGTAAATTATCAGTACTTACACCGCGATCGTGTAAGTATTTTAATTCTACAAGTAATGCTTTTGGATCTACTACCATACCATTACCAATTACACAAATCTTCTCTTTATAAAAAATACCAGATGGAATTAAGTGTAATTTATATTTCACACCATTAAAAACGATTGTATGTCCTGCGTTATTTCCACCTTGATATCTTGCAACTACTTCCGCATGTTCAGAAAGAAAGTCAGTAATTTTACCTTTTCCTTCATCGCCCCATTGTGTTCCTACAACTACTACTGAAGACATTATTCAAGCACCTCCGCGATTTTCAAACGAACTTTTCAAACAATATAATTGTACCAAAATGAAAAGAGAAGTCAATTTAAAAACGAACATTTTTTTAAGTTTTATCATATTTGTTCGTAAGAACTTGTTATTTTCAAAATGAAAACCCTATCTTTTCTATGTAAAAAAAGAAACACATCTTATTATAAGAAATGTGTTTCTTTTTTATACTTCCCTAAGCTGGCGGTGCATGTCCGTCATCGAACCGACGCTCTAAGTTCACGAATTTATTAAATTCTTTTACGAATGCAAGCTCTACAGTACCTACTGGACCATTACGTTGCTTCGCGATAATAATTTCAATCGTATTTTTATTTTCTGTTTCACGATCGTAGTAATCATCACGATATAAAAAGGCTACAATATCAGCATCTTGTTCAATACTTCCTGATTCACGAATATCAGACATCATTGGACGTTTATCTTGACGAGATTCAACCCCACGGGATAACTGAGATAAGGCAATTACAGGAACTTGTAGTTCACGTGCAATTCCTTTTAATGTACGGGAAATCTCAGATACCTCTTGTTGTCGGTTCTCTCCAGGTTTGCCACTTCCTTGAATGAGCTGTAAGTAGTCAATTAAGATCATACCAAGGCCTTGTTCTTGTTTCAATCTACGACATTTTGCTCGAATTTCACTGACGCGAATCCCTGGTGTATCATCAATATATATCCCTGCATTAGAAAGGCTTCCCATTGCCATGGTCAATTTCGCCCAATCCTCTGAAGTTAATGAACCTGTACGAAGCCTTTGTGCGTCAATATTTCCTTCTGCACAAAGCATACGCATAACAAGCTGATCGGCCCCCATCTCTAAACTAAAAATCGCCACATTTTCATCTGTTTTTGTCGCCACGTTTTGAGCAATATTTAATGAAAAAGCAGTTTTCCCTACTGAAGGCCGGGCTGCTACAATGATTAAATCGTTGCGCTGAAATCCAGCTGTCATTCTATCTAATTCAGTAAATCCCGTTGGTATACCTGTGATTTCACCTTTTTGATTATGCAAAAGTTCGATTTTATCGTAAGCTTCTACAAGAACGTCTTTAATATTTTGAAACGCTTTTGCATTTGTTTGATGCGATACCTCTAGTATCTTTTTCTCAGCTTCATTTAAAAGCCCTTCTACATCATCTTCTCTTTCATATCCGTCTGATACAATATGAGTTGCAGTTCGAATTAACCGCCGTAAAAGTGCTTTTTCAGCAATAATACGAGCATAATATTCCACATTGGCTGCTGTCGGAACAGCCTCAGCTAATTCCGCTAAATAGGAAACGCCGCCAACTTCCTCTAATAAACCTCGATCTGAAAGCACAGCTGTTACAGTAACTAAATCAACCGGTTCTCCTTTATCAGAGAGCCCAAGCATAATTTCAAAAATCTTTTGATGTGCAGTTCGATAAAAAGACTCAGGTAGCAGCAATTCTGAAGCTGTTGTTAACGCATCTTGTTCAAGAAGAATAGCCCCCAAAACCGCCTGCTCAGCCTCTATATTATGCGGAGGGGTACGATCAGCAAGTACGTCACTCATACGCAATCCTCCTTGCCTAACTTATTTTTATTGTTCGCTAACATGAACTTTTACTGTAGCTGTTACTTGTGGATGCAATTTCACAGTTACATTTGTATAACCTAATGAACGAATTGCATCTTCCATTTCAAATTTGCGCTTATCAAGCTTAATTTTGTGTGTTTTTTGCAGTTCATCCACAATTTGTTTGCTTGTGATGGAACCGAATAAACGACCGCCCTCACCAGATTTCGCCTTTAACTCTACAGTTAATTTTTCTAGTGTTTCTTTTAACTTTTTAGCATTCTCAAGCTCAGCCGCTGCCTCTTTTTCTTCTTTACGCTTTTGAGCTTCCAAAGTTTTCATGTTACTGTTGTTTGCTTCAGCAGCTAATCCTTGCTTTAATAAAAAGTTATTCGCATAACCATCTGGTACGTTTTTGATTTCCCCTTTTTTTCCTTTACCTTTTACATCTTTTAGAAAAATTACCTTCATGATTGTGTGCCTCCCTTTAAATAATCCTCAATAACCAATTGAAGCTTCTCTTCCGCTTCATCGATTGTTGTATTTTTTATCTGTGTAGCAGCATTTGTTAAATGACCACCGCCACCTAGGTTTTCCATAATGAGTTGTACATTCACTTCGCCTAAAGAACGTCCACTAATTCCGATGAAGTTTTCCCCGCGTTTTGCAATAACAAAAGAGGCAATGATCCCTGTCATTGTCAGTAATGTATCAGCAGATTGCGCAATCAATACTTGGTCACAATATTCATCACTATCTACCTTGGCAATCGCAATTCCATTTTTATAAATGTACGCATTTTGAATTGTTTTTGCAACTCGTAAATACTGCTGCATATCTTCTTTTAACAATTCTTGTACAAGAACTGTATCCGCCCCGTGCGACCGTAAATAAGAGGCGGCATCAAACGTACGAGCGCCTGTACGGAATGTAAAACTTTTCGTATCTACAATAATCCCCGCAAGTAATGCCGTCGCTTCTAGCATCGTCATCTTTAAACGTTTCGGCTGGTATTCAAGTAATTCCGTTACGAGCTCCGCTGTAGACGAAGCATATGGCTCCATATAGACAAGCAATGGATCTTCAATAAATTCCTCACCACGTCGATGGTGGTCGATTACAACTACATTCTCAATTTTGTGTAGTAGCTTCTCCTCCATCACCATGGAAGGTTTATGCGTATCCACAACAACGAGTAATGAATCATCTGTCGCAAATTCCATAGCCTGCTGGGGTGTAATAAAACGAGACCATAAGTCCTTATTTTGCTTTACTTTCTCCATTAAACGTTTTATCCCTTTATCCGAGTCATTCTCATCTAACACGATATACCCTTCACGCTCGTTTAATTGAGCTACTTTTAAAATACCAATAGCGGCACCAATTGCATCCATATCCGGTGCTCTATGCCCCATTATCATCACGTTGCTACTTTCAATTACTAAATCTTTTAACGCATGAGAAATCACTCTTGCTCTTACACGTGTCCGCTTTTCAACAGGATTTGTCTTACCCCCATAAAACTTCACCTTACCTGTCGCTTGCTTAATTGCTACCTGATCTCCCCCTCGTCCCAATGCAAGGTCTAAACCAGATTGTGCCATTGCTCCAAGCTCAGATAAAGACAAGTCACCTGATCCGACACCAATACTTAATGTAAGCGGAATATTCCTTTTCGATGTTTCTTCACGCACTTGATCTAAAATATCAAATTTCCCTTTCTCCATTTGCATTAAAATGCTTTCATTTAATACAACGAAGAACCGCTCTGAAGAAGCTCGTTTTAAATACGCTCCATATTTCAGTGCCCATTCATTTAAGCGCGATGTTACAAGACTCGTTATATTCGTGCGCAATTGATCATCTAATCCTTGGGTAACTTCATCGTAGTTATCCAAGTAAATAATCGCTAAAACTGTGCGTTGATCCTCATACATTTTTTCAATCTCTGTTTGCTCCGTTACATCAAAGAAATAGATTAATTTCTCTTCTTTTCTAACGAACACACGAAACTTACGATTATTTAAAGATACAATATCATCAGAACTTTCCCCTTTTATAAAAAGAAGTAATGTTTCTGATACATCATATAGATGCCAACCCGCCAAAGAATGTTGCCCCAAGCAGGAAGATAAGTAAGGGTTTGCCCAATCAATTCCATACTCCTTATTGTATAGTAAGATACCAATCGGCATTTGATTAAAGGCTTCATTACTTACTTTCTTTACCCTCGTAATCATATCAGTCGTATACTTTTCAAGCTTTTTTTGAAAAGTTAACTCAAAACGTATGGCAAAAAAAAGCACAATACAAAAAATAAAAAAGGCCACCATTCCCATAAACCAATGAAAGAAACTAAGAATGGCTATAAGTACAAACATAAAAAAGGCCAACACATAAACAGGATATAAAAACCGCTGTCTTTTATAAAATTCAGGCATGAATCCAACTCCTATAAAGTAAAACTAACATAGATGATACTCACACGTTAGTTGAACAAATTAAACGTCAGCCTAAGCAACGTTCATTACAGATTCCCATAGTATACCACAAATACTACAACGTTCTTTCGCTACCATTTATTTTGACTTTATTCTAGAACGGAATGGAAAACCTAAATCAATTATACCTAAGATTGTTACAAGAGAAAACAATTGCGGGACAAACATGCAGATAACAAATCCAACAATTGGGATTGCCTTTGAATACCCTTTAGCATGTGCCAAAAAGGTTATAAACCCAAATCCTTGAAACAAAAGCAATATTGAAAAAATAAAGTATACGTTAGAAAATGCAATATCGAAATATGAACTTGGCTCTGCCTTTATAAAAGCAGAACATATAATCAATAAAACATAGTACCAAATGATACTTTTTGGTAATTGCATATTTCGAAATTCAGGCCATTTAACAATTGGATACCGTAATTTTCTTAAAACATTTCCAGCTATCAAAACTGTTAGCCACGAATAAATCAATGCCACCATAACAAGTATGCTTGGTAATAGGTTTCTCAATAATCCCATCAGTTGTTCTAATTCCGCTTTTTGCTCTTGTGAAACCGGTACACCAGCAGCCTTGATTATTTTTTCACTTTGCTCGATTCCTTCTTTAAACATATCTTGCATTTGTTTCATTAAATCTAATTGTAAAAATTTGATGCTTCCAATATAAATGAACAAAAAGCAGACTAAATAGGAAAGTGTTCCTATTATTAATATTTCAACTGGTTGTCTTTTCTTTTTATACATATAACCTAAAGTAAATCCTATTATGCCACACATAACCGTTTTTACTAAGCTAATTGGCGAACTAACAACAAGCGTAACCAGCAGAGAAACAACAAACAACATACATGCACTCGGAAGCGAATAGCGAATGATAAATAATATAAAAGGCAATGGCAATGCAAACGTTGCAACGAGACTTAAGATAGGAACGTATAGCGATACGAGAAGTAACACTGCATATATAGCTAATAATGCCGCTCCCTCTGTAATAATCCTTGTACCTTTCATCTATAAACCTCTCCTTCTAAAAAGAAAAGCATAGCAAAATGCACAGTAAAGTTAGACTCTACTGTGCATTTCATACTTCATTATTCACCAACATATGGTAAAAGTGCCATTTGACGAGCACGTTTAATTGCAACTGTAAGTTTGCGTTGGTATTTTGCGCTTGTTCCTGTTACACGACGAGGTAAAATTTTACCTCGCTCAGAAACGAAACGTTTTAATAAATCAACGTCTTTATAATCGATGTGCGTAATGCCGTTAGCTGTGAAGAAACACACTTTACGACGTTTCGCACGTCCACCTTTGCGTCCTGCCATGTTCATTTCCCTCCATTCTTTGTTAAAAATAACCGATCTATACCATTAGAATGGTAAATCGTCGTCCGAAATATCGATCGGTTGCCCTACATTTGAAAATGGATCGTCATTCTTCGTAAATCCAGAATTACCAGATTGACCAAATGGGTTAGAGCCTTGGTTTCCGAAACCAGCTCCTGATGGCTGCTGATTGAAAGAACCGCGTTGCTCCCCACCGCTATTACGCGGCTCTAAAAATTGTACGCTCTCTGCCAGAACTTCTGTTACATATACACGTCTACCATCTTGTCCCTCATAATTACGAGTTTGAAGACGGCCATCAACGCCTGCTAAGCTACCCTTTTTCAAATAATTTGCCACGTTTTCTGCTTGTTTACGCCATATTACACAGTTAATAAAGTCAGCTTCACGCTCACCTTGCTGATTTGTAAAAGCACGATTCACCGCTAACGTGAAAGTAGCTACTGCAACACCATTGGGCGTGTAACGTAAGTCAGGGTCCTTAGTTAGACGACCAACGAGGATAACACGATTCATCAATCGAACCACTCTCCCTATATATCTTAATTATTATTCTTCTTCTTTAACAACGATGTGACGAATGATATCTTCGTTGATCTTAGCTAAACGATCGAATTCTTTCACAGCTTCTGGGTTAGAATTTACGTTTAAGATCATGTAGAAACCGTCACGTAAGTCGTTGATTTCGTAAGCTAAACGACGCTTACCCCACTCTTTCGTGTTAATGATTTCTGCACCATTGTTAGTTAAAACGTTTGCGAAGCGCTCAACTAAAGCTTTTTGAGCTTCTTCCTCCATGTTTGGACGAATGATGTACATGATTTCGTACTTTTTCATTACACTTTCACCTCCTTTTGGTCTAAACGGCCCATAATGGGCAAGGAGCAATTAATTATTATAATAGTAATTACTCACGAGTTTAGATTATATCATAGTAAGTTAGATGAATCAACTAACCAATAAATAAAAAACTTGGTAAACATATAATATATTCACCAAGCTTTTCTCACTATTTTCCTAGGAAATATCAAATTATACATTAAAGCGGAAGTGCATAATGTCCCCGTCTTTTACAATATACTCTTTACCTTCTAAACGTACTTTTCCTGCTTCTTTCGCCGCTGTCATCGAACCATATTCCATTAAATCAGTATATGAAACTGTTTCAGCGCGAATAAATCCACGTTCGAAATCTGTATGAATCACTCCTGCGCATTGTGGTGCTTTCATCCCTTTTTTAAATGTCCATGCGCGAACTTCTTGTACACCAGCTGTAAAGTAAGTTGCTAGTCCTAACAAATCATACGCGGCACGAATTAATTGATCTAAACCAGACTCTTCAATGCCTAATTCTTCAAGGAATACCTTTTTCTCTTCTTCATCTAATTCAGCAATTTCTGATTCAATTTTTGCACAAACAACAATAACTTGTGAATTTTCTTTTGCTGCAAATTCTTTTACCCTCTGTACATACTGGTTCTCAGAAGGATCCATAATATCCTCTTCACTTACGTTTGCTACGTATAGCATTTCTTTCGTTGTAAGTAAATGAAGCCCTTTAACAACCTTCATTTGTTCTTCTGTAAACTCGATCGTACGAGCTGGTTTCCCTGCTTCAAACGCTTCTTTTAAACGAACTAAAATTTCATGCTCAAATACCGCTTCTTTATCTTTTTGTCTTGCTAATTTAGCAACACGTTCAATACGCTTATCAACAGATTCTAAATCCGCTAAAATTAATTCTAGGTTAATCGTTTCAATATCATCAATTGGATCGACTTTTCCTGAAACGTGTGTAATATTTTCATCTTCAAAACAACGTACCACTTGGCAAATTGCATCTACTTGGCGAATATGAGATAAGAATTTGTTTCCTAATCCTTCACCTTTACTTGCACCTTTTACAATACCAGCAATATCAGTAAATTCGAATACCGTTGGAACAGTTTTCTTCGGCTCAACTAGTTCCGTTAGTTTATTTAAACGATCATCTGGCACCTCTACAATTCCTACGTTTGGATCAATTGTACAGAATGGATAGTTTGCAGATTCTGCCCCTGCTTGTGTAATTGCGTTAAATAATGTTGATTTCCCTACGTTAGGTAAGCCAACGATTCCAGCCGTTAATCCCATATTTTTCACTCCTATGTCTCAATCTTCCATCATTATAGATAGTAACAAATAAAATGACAAGTTACCTAAAAATTCAAAAAAGTAACAGCTACCTTATGTAACTGTTACCTCACATCTATTCTTCATGTTTCACAAGTACTTTTTTCATCTTACGATTAAATTCTCTTCGAGGAATCATTACGGAATGGTCACATCCCTCGCACTTAATGCGGATGTCCATTCCCATACGAATAATCTTCCAACGATTTTCACCACAAGGATGGGCTTTCTTCATTTCCACAATATCGTACAAGTTATATTGCTTCTGCTCCATTCTCTAATCCCCTCTTCCCATTAATTTGCTGTGTTATTAACCATTTCTTCACGATTATATAAAACCATACGTGGATATGGAATTTCAATACCGTGTAAATCAAGACGATTTTTAATCTCTTTTCGAAGAGCTCTTGCAATAATTGCATGTTTCATCGGCGCTACTTCAGCAATTACACGCAATACAACTTCAGATGCAGCAAGTGTTTGAACACCTAATAATTCTGGCTTTGTTACCATATCTTCATATTTTGCAGGCAATTCTTCTAATAATTCTTCAATCACTCGTTCTGCTTGGTCAATATCACTCTCATAAGAGATAGAAACATCAACAAATGCGACGCTGTTGCTAACAGAGAAGTTCGTTACTTGCATAATGCCTCCGTTAGGTAAAATATGAATTTCGCCTGTCCAACTTTTTATTTTCGTTGTACGTAGCCCAATTTCTAAAACAACACCTTCAAACTGACCAATGCGAACATAATCACCAACTGAAAATTGATCTTCTAATAAAATAAACAATCCTGTAATAACGTCTTTTACTAAACTTTGGGCACCAAAACCGACCGCTAAACCGATTACCCCTGCCCCCGCTAATAAACCTGATGCATTAATGCCAAATATCCCTAAAATAGCAATTAGCATAATAAATATAACAACGTATGCCACAATATTTTCAAGCAGTTTTGCTACCGTCATTGTACGGCGCTCTGAAATTTGAATCGGCGAACGGCTGCCCATTCGAAATGCATTTCTTACAATTGCCCTAGCAATTCTAACTACAATTGCACCAAGCACTAAAATAACTACTATTTTGATTGCTCCCATTCCAATATGGGACCAATCAATAGAATCAAACCATTTAGTTAATAAATCCATCTGTTTTACCTCTCCAATAATAATCTTTTATTCATCCCTTATTGTATCAGAAGTTTCCCTTATTTCTTTAAAAACTTTGCTATCTTATTTACATTTTTATCCCGCTATTTTAGGGCAGTAAGACTCCCACCTCAAGATTCAGAGAGAAACAAGGAAGATAGGTGAGAAATTAACTGCCCGTAACAGCCCGATTGGTGAGGGCTCATAATCAGTGGGAGGTGAAGACCCCCACTGATTAAAGTTTCACTTTCTCTTTTGATTAAGGTATAAAATGACACAAAAAAATATATACTGGTACTATTCTTTTCTCTCTTATAAATAATTTGCAACATATATGCTTATAATTCCCCACATCTTAGCTTAATGTAATATTCTTAATAGAAAAAAAGAATGTATAACATATTAAAAAAATGAATAAAAGGATGGGTGCTTCATGAATATTGGGAGTTTTCGCTTACCTTTTTTTGAAAAAGAATCACAAAATGTTATGCATCATGATGTAGAAGCCTCAGAAATATTAAGCAATTTCTTACTATCACACATACCGACCGAATCACCACTTATACTAGTTTGCATAGGAACAGACCGTTCAACTGGTGATGCACTTGGGCCGCTAGTTGGTACAAAATTAGAACAAATAAATATTCAAAACTTCCAAGTATTCGGCACCCTTGATGAACCTGTGCACGCTCTAAATCTCGAAGAAAATATTCAGAATATACAATCTTCAAATCCGAATTCTTTTATTATTGCAGTTGATGCATGTCTTGGCAAGTCACAAAATATCGGTTCCATAACGGTAGGAAAAGGACCTAGTAAACCAGGCGCTGCAATGAATAAAAAACTTCCAGCAGTGGGAGAATTACATATACATGGCATTGTAAATTTAAATGGTTTTATGGAATTTTTTGTGCTTCAAAATACAAGATTAAGCTTAGTGATGAAAATGGCCGATGTAATCGCCCAAAGCATAAAAGAAACAGATCAAAAGTTATCTGTATTAAAAAAGGCAAACCATCTGTAAATAATAAGATGGTTTGCTTTTCAGTTCCCCCCTGAAAGTAGTTCTAAAATTCGATTCAAATCTTCTTTATTAAAAAATTCGATTTCGATTTTCCCTTTTTCTTTTTTTGTTTCCTTAATTTTCACCTCTGTACCGAACTTTTCTCTTAATATTGTTTCACGTTCTATAAAAAAGATATTTCTTTCTTTTTTCTTCTTCTTTGTTTCACGTGAAACTCGCTGATTGATCTCTTGAACAATTTTTTCTAATTGCCGAACATTCAAGCCTTCTTTTTCAATGCGCTTTAATAAAGATTTTAATTGTTCTTCATCCTTAATGGTAAGTAAGGTGCGTCCATGTGCCATTGATAACTTCCCACTTGCAATCATATCTTGCACAAATGAAGGGAGAGTCAGTAACCTTGTGTAATTCGCGATATACGGTCTACTTTTTCCAAGGCGCTTCGCTAATTGTTCTTGTGTTACATTTAGCTCATTCATTAACATTTGATAGGCCATAGCCTCTTCCATTGGATTTAAATCTTCACGCTGTAAATTTTCAAGAAGAGCGAGTTCCATCATTTGCTGCTCGCTCAATTTACGTACAACAACTGGTACCTTTTCAAGATTTGCTTCCTTTGCAGCTCTATATCTTCTTTCACCAGCTACGATTTCATACCCTTTAATACTCTTTCGCGCAATTAAAGGTTGTAAAATGCCATGTTCTTTAATAGAGATTGCTAATTCTTGAATCGCTTCTTTATGAAAGTTTTTTCTAGGTTGGTACGGGTTAGGTCTTAGTTCAGTTACTGCAATCTCTTGAATCGTTTCTTCTTCTTTCACATCTAAATCAGGGAAAAATGCATTTATTCCTCTTCCCAGTCCTTTAGCCACCTGCAATCACTTCCTCTGCTAAATCTATATATACTTCAGCCCCTCTTGATTTAGCATCATACTGCATAATCGGTTTACCATGACTCGGCGCCTCGCTCAAACGAACATTGCGTGGAATAATAGAACGATATACCTTATCTCTAAAGTATTTTTTCACTTCATCTATAACTTGAATTCCTAGATTTGTGCGCGCATCTAACATCGTTAATAATACGCCTTGAATTGCTAAATTTTTATTTAAATGCTTTTGTACAAGACGAACTGTATTTAATAGTTGGCTCAATCCTTCTAATGCGTAATATTCACATTGAACAGGGATAATGACAGAATCGGCTGCTGTTAACGCATTAATTGTTAACAAACCTAAAGATGGAGGACAATCAATAATAACGTAATCATATTCAGTACGAACTGGTTGCAATGCCCTCTGCAAACGTACTTCCCGGGAAATGGTTGGCACCAATTCAATCTCAGCTCCTGCTAATTGAATGGTAGCGGGTAGAACATCTAAGTTTTCAGTTGCGGTCTTCTTTATAACCTCTTGAACAGCTGTGTCTTCTACAAGGACATTATAAATACATTGATCTAATTCGGACTTTTCAATTCCAACACCAGTTGTTGCATTCCCTTGAGCATCAATATCAACAAGAAGAACTTTCTTTCCCATTTGTGCCAATCCGGCTCCTAAATTAACGGATGTTGTTGTTTTTCCAACACCGCCTTTTTGGTTAGCAATGGCAATGATTTTTCCCATGATGTCACCTACTTTCAACCTTTCTATCTTATTCTAAAAATAGTTATATTTATTGTACCATGAAATCAAATATTTTCTTTTATGTCCTTTATTAAACTTCAAAATTTATTTTTAAACTCCTTCTTCATTCCAATAAGAAAAAAGATATATCGTTATTTTTCCGTCATGTATAAGACAAAAACCTCATGAATTGTTTCAATACATGATCCTCTTTCGCCTAAAAAATTGTTTTTCTTTTGTATCAATATAATAAAAAAGCCTCATCAAAAAGATGAGACCTCTATCATATATTGAACCCGCTATTTTCGGGTAACTCAGTTCGTGAAGACTACGAATCAGTAGGGGATGAAGCCCCCACCAATTAAAGTTTCACTCTATTATTTTTTCTTAGGAATTTTAATTGTGATTTGATAATATTCATCAAATTCTTCTTCTTCAGAGTTCACATTCAAACCGCTTTTTGCAACCATTTGTAAAGATTGCCTAATCGTGTTCATCGCAATCCTCATATCGCGACTTACCGCTTTTTTCTTTGCTTTACGCTTCGGTTTTACTTCCTCAAGTAACTTTGCGATTCGCTCTTCTGTCTGTTTTACATTCAATTGTTTTTCCACAATTTCTTGTAAAACTTTTAACTGTAACTCTTCATTTTTCAAAGGAATAAGTGCACGAGCATGCCGCTCTGTAATACTTTTTTCTAATAATGACCTTTTAATATCTTCAGGTAACTTTAATAACCGTAATTTATTTGCGATAGTTGATTGTCCTTTACCAAGTCTTTGTGCGAGTGCCTCTTGCGTTAAATTATGTAACTCAATTAGCTTTTGATATGCAACAGCTTCTTCAATTGCTGTTAACTCTTCACGTTGCAAGTTTTCAATTAAAGCAACTGAAGCTGTTTCCGTATCATTTAAGTTTTTTATAATTGCAGGAACCTTTTCCCATCCTAATTTCGTTGCAGCACGAAAACGCCTTTCCCCGGCAATAATTTCATAACAATCTTCTTCATACTGCCTTACAACAATTGGTTGAATAAGCCCATGCGTACGGATTGTTAATGCTAGTTCATCGATGCGTGCATCATCAAACACCGTCCGTGGTTGATAACGGTTTGGAATGATATTTGCTATCGGAATTTCATGTATTTCTTCATGTATCTTTTTATTTATATCTTCATGGCTTTCATTTTGTATTTCGAGTTCGCTCATTTTATCTCCAAAGCCAAATAAACGAGAAAACGTATTTTTCATACATATTCCACCACCTTTGGGCCTATTGAATATTCTACATAAACATATTCCTTATCAAACATTTACGGTTCCATTTATATAATTTAATCTTACGTCTAATAAGATTTATTTTTCAATAGGTAATTTATTGGGTGTACCTGGCTTACGTGGATATTTTTTCGGTGTTTTGCGCTTTTTCTTGATTAATAAAATGTTCCGTTCACTCTCTTCAAATGGCAATTGGAACGTAGATACCTCTTCTAATTGTCCGCCAAGCACTTCTACAGCATATTTACCATTTTCAATCTCTTCATTAGCTGCTGCACCTTTCATGGCAATAAATGTTCCGCCAACCTTTACAAGCGGTAAACATAATTCACTTAATACAGAAAGGCGAGCTACTGCACGCGCCATTACAATATCGTATGATTCACGTACATGTTCTTTTTTACCGAATGTTTCAGCACGATCATGACAGAAAGCAACGTCACTGAGCTCCAGTTTTTGTGCTAAGTGATTCAAAAAGTTAATCCGCTTTTGCAGTGAATCAACAATTGTTACTTTTAAGTGCGGGAAACAAATTTTTAATGGTATACTCGGAAATCCTGCACCTGCGCCAACATCACAAATAGATAGTGGATTTGAAAAATCGTAGTAAAAAGCAGCAGTAATAGAGTCAAAAAAATGTTTTAAGTACACTTCTTCTTTCTCCGTAATCGCTGTTAAATTCATTTTTTCGTTCCACTCTACTAATGTTTCAAAATACATTTCAAATTGCTCTAATTGTCTAGGAGAAAGGGAAATCCCTCTTTCTCCTAGCATAGATTGAAATTGTTCTATGTTCATCTCGCAATATCTCCTTACTATTTATTGGTTCGATACTCGCGCAATTTTCCCTTGTTCAATGTATACAAGTAAAATGGAAATATCAGCTGGATTTACACCTGAGATACGAGATGCTTGCCCTACAGACAGTGGACGAACCTCTTTTAATTTTTGTCTTGCTTCTGATGCAATACCAGAAATAGCATCATAATCTATATCAACAGGAATTTTTTTACTTTCCATTTTCTTCATACGTTCTACTTGTTGTAAGGACTTTTCGATATATCCTTCATATTTAATTTGAATTTCAACTTGCTCTGCAACCTCATCATTGATTTCTAATTCACTTGGTGCAAGTAAGCGAATATGTTCATATGTCATTTCTGGACGTCGTAGTAAGTCGCTAGCACGTATACCATCTTTTAATTCACTTCCACCAACACTACGAATTAACTCTTGTACTTCAGGACGTGGTTTAATAATAATTCCCTCTAAACGAGCCTTTTCTTGTTCAATTTGTTCTTTCTTTTGAGAATAACGTTCATAACGCTCTTCTGGGATTAATCCAATTTCATGACCGATTTCTGTTAAGCGAAGATCCGCATTATCATGACGTAATAATAAACGATATTCCGCACGAGAAGTTAACAGACGATATGGTTCATTTGTCCCTTTTGTCACAAGGTCATCAATTAAAACGCCAATATAAGCATCAGAACGACCTAAAATGACTTCTTTTTTGCCTAAAGAGCGACATGCAGCGTTAATTCCAGCCATAATCCCTTGGCCAGCCGCCTCTTCATAACCAGACGTACCATTAATTTGCCCCGCCGTATATAAGTTTTTAATCTTTTTCGTTTCAAGGGTTGGCCAAAGCTGTGTTGGTACAATTGCATCGTATTCAATCGCATAACCTGTGCGCATCATTTCAACATTCTCTAAACCAGGAATTGTTTTCAACATTTCACGCTGTACATCTTCTGGTAAGCTCGTTGATAATCCTTGAACGTAGACTTCTTGCGTATTACGTCCTTCTGGCTCTAAGAAAATTTGATGACGTGGCTTATCATTAAATCGTACTACTTTATCCTCAATTGATGGACAATAACGAGGACCTGTTCCTTTAATCATACCAGAATACATAGCAGAACGATGTAAGTTTTTGTCAATTAAGCGATGGGTTTCTTCACTTGTATATGTTAACCAGCACGGAATTTGATCTAAAATAAACTTCGTTGTTTCAAATGAGAACGCACGCGGTTGATCATCTCCTGGCTGAATCTCTGTTTTACTGTAATCAATTGTATTACTATTTACACGAGGAGGTGTCCCCGTTTTAAATCTAACAAGTTCAAATCCAAGCTCTTCTAAATGCTCTGATAATGTAATAGATGGCTGTTGGTTATTTGGACCACTTGAATATTTCAAGTCTCCCATAATAATTTCACCACGTAAAAACGTTCCAGTTGTAATAACAACTGTTTTCGCTGTATATTCCGCACCTGATTGTGTAATTACTCCTTTACAAACACCATCTTCAACAATTAAACGTTCAACCATTCCTTGACGTAATGTTAAGTTCGGCGTTTCTTCAATGGTTTTCTTTAATTCATGTTGATATAAAAATTTATCCGCTTGCGCACGAAGAGCGCGTACAGCAGGGCCTTTCCCTGTATTCAACATACGCATTTGAATATGCGTTTTATCAATATTTCGTCCCATTTCGCCGCCTAATGCATCGATTTCACGAACAACAATCCCTTTTGCGGGTCCACCAACAGAAGGGTTACATGGCATGAACGCAACCATATCTAAGTTAATTGTTAACATTAATGTTTTTGATCCCATTCGTGCTGCTGCAAGACCAGCTTCACATCCTGCATGGCCTGCACCGATTACTATGACATCGTAAGAACCGGCATTGTATCCCATTATTTATTCCTCCTACTATCGTCTATCATCTTGAAAGATCTTTATTATTTTCCTAAACAAAATTGAGAAAACAGTTGATCAATTAAGCTTTCATGAACTGTATCACCAGTAATCTCACCAAGTATTTCCCATGTTCTTGTTAAATCAATTTGAACCATATCAATTGGAACACCGTTCTCAATTGCAGCAATTGCATCTCCAATCGTTTTTCTTGCTTGTGTTAGTAAACCGATATGTCTTGCATTAGAAACATATGTCATATCAGCTGATTCAATTGTTCCTTCAAAGAACAGATCAGCAATTGCTTTCTCTAATTCATCTACGCCTTTTTCTTCAATTAAGGATGTTGTGATAACACGTTTCTCACTCGCTAATTCTGTTACGCGTTCCATCTCAATCTTTTGTGGTAAATCTGTTTTATTTACAATGACAATGAAATCTTTTCCTTGTACAGCACGGAATAGCTCTTCATCTTCATTCGTTAATGGCTCACTATAATTTACTACTATTAATACTAAATCAGCTTGGCTCATCATCTCTTTTGATCGCTCAACACCAATTTGTTCGACAATATCTTCT
Source organism: Bacillus cereus group sp. BfR-BA-01522 (assembly GCF_022662635.1). Lineage (NCBI taxonomy): Bacteria > Bacillati > Bacillota > Bacilli > Caryophanales > Bacillaceae > Bacillus > Bacillus cereus group sp. BfR-BA-01522. The sequence goes on from NZ_JAKUDY010000005.1 coordinate 283,865, forward strand.
GTTTCGCGAATTCCAGCTGTATCAATAAGTCGAAGTGGTACACCACGTACGTTGACATATTCTTCAATAACATCACGAGTTGTTCCTGCTATATCTGTTACAATAGCCTTTTTCTCCTGAACAAGACTATTTAATAATGAAGATTTTCCGACATTTGGTCTTCCGATAATTGCTGTTGCAATTCCTTCTCGCAAAATTTTTCCTTGCTTTGATGTTTCCAAAATCTTTTCAATCTCATTTTGAACATGAGTTGCTTTTTCAATTAAAATACGATGTGTCATTTCCTCCACGTCATCATATTCCGGGTAATCTATATTTACCTCAACATGAGCTAACGTTTCTAAAATTTCTTGACGAAGACGACCAATCAATTTGGATAAACGTCCTTCCATTTGATTAATCGCTACATTCATTGCACGATCTGTTTTTGCACGGATTAAATCCATTACTGCCTCAGCTTGAGATAAATCAATACGACCATTTAAAAAAGCACGCTTCGTAAACTCACCAGGCTCAGCTAAACGTACTCCTTGTGCTAAAATCAGTTGCAATACTTTATTTACAGAAACAAGACCACCATGGCAGTTCACTTCTACGATATCTTCACGTGTAAATGTCTTAGGAGCACGCATAATAGATACCATAACTTCCTCAATAACTTGATTTGTATCTAAATCCACAATGTGACCATAATGAATTGTATGAGAAGATACTGCTGTTAAATCTTTTCCTTTAAAAATGCGATTGACCTTCTCAATCGCATCCTCTCCACTTACTCGAACAATGGCAATCGCGCCCTCCCCAAGTGCCGTGGAAATCGCAGCAATTGTATCAAATTCCATGTCCTTTCACCTCACTTGCTTATTTCTCTCTATTTCAACATAATTTTTTCCTTCACTAAACTATTAGGATACCATAATGAACCTATCTACAAAAGAATATTAACTCATTTTATTATGTCCTCATGTAAAAAACACTAAACTTATTCACAGTGGATAAGTTTAGTGTTTTTAGTTATCCACAGCTATTTTTTCGTCAGTCAAATCTGCATATAAACCTCTTATTTTGATACATGAAAACTTGTTAGAACAAACTCATAGAAAAAACCGGTACTCAAATGAGTGACCGGTTATTTGGGAGATATTACAACATGCCGATGCGGATCTTTTCCCTCAGAAGATGTAATAACATTTGGATGATTCGCTAATGCTTGATGGATAATTTTTCTTTCAAAAGAAGGCATTGGCTCTAATACAACATTTTTCTTTGTACTTGCTACTTGTTTTGCTAATCGATAAGCAAGAGATTCTAATGTATCTTTTCGCTTACTACGATAGTTTTCAGCATCAATTGTTATACCAACATATTGCTTTGTACTACGATTCGCAACAAGATTTGTTAAATATTGTAAAGAATTTAAAGTATGACCTCTTTTTCCAATTAAAACACCTACATTTTTTCCAGAAAGAATGAATTCCACATCTCTTCCCTTTACTTTTTTTGTAATCGCTACATCCACTCCCATCGCCTGAACGACATTACGTAAATACTCTTCAGCTTCCTGGACTGGATCTTTTTTTACGATCACCTCTACCACAGCAGGTCGATTCCCAATCAAGCCTAGAAATCCTCGCTTGCCTTCGTCGATAATATTTATATCTACTTGTTCTTTTGAAACTTTTAATTGCCTTAAAGCATCTTGTACTGCCAGCTCGACGGTTTGTCCTTTAGCAGTAATTATACTCACTTGCTTGATCCTCCTGCCTTACTACCCTTAATTTCAGGGCCTTTGATCATATACATTTGAGCGATACCAAAGATGTTACCAACTACCCAGTATAAAGATAATGCTGCTGGGAAGTTAATTGCAAAGATTAAAATCATAATTGGCATAAGCCATACCATCATCGCCATTTGTGGATTCTGTCCAACAGTACCCGTCATTGCAATCTTTTGCTGAATAAATGTTGTAATTGCAGCAACAATAGGAAGAATATAATAAGGATCTGCATGTCCTAAATCAAACCATAAGAAACTGTGTTGCTTAATTTCAGCCGTTCTCATAATCGCATGGTAAAATGCGAATAAAATTGGCATTTGAATAAAAATTGGCAAACAACCCGCTAGTGGATTGACACCATGCTTTTGATATAGTTGCATCATTTCTTGTTGTAATTTTTGTTGTGTTGCTTGATCTTTAGAGCTATATTTTTCTTTCAATTTTACCATTTCTGGTTGCAGTGCTTGCATTGCTTTTGTACTCTTCGTTTGCTTAATCATTAATGGTAATAACGCAAAACGAATAATAAGTGTCGTAATAACGATTGCTAAACCATAATTACTACCAAATAAGTTTGCAAAATACGTGATTAACTGAGAAAGCGGGTATACGAAATATTCATTCCAAATCCCTGTACTTTTCGGTGTAATCGGCTGATTCACTTCACTACAACCTGCAGCAATCGCCATCAAAGCGATAACCATGGCAAGTAAGCCTATCTTCTTTTTCACAGCCTGCTCCTCCTTGTTTCGGTATGTATATAGTGTAATTCATTTTCCCTTTCCTACGCTACTTGTTTGTAATTTTTATCCCTGAACGTTTGAAGGCATGAATTAAGCTTTTCTTAAACTCTTCGTATGTCATCTCTGCACAAGGCTTCCTTGCTATTATAACAAAATCCTTCCCAGAATCTATCTCATCTTTTAATTCTGTAATGGATTGACGAATCATACGTTTAATCCGATTGCGAACTACTGCATTCCCGATTTTCTTACTCACAGAAAGACCGATTCGAAAGTATGGTTGTGTTTCCTTATCTAATTGGTAGATAACAAACTGACGATTGGCACTAGATCTTCCTTTTTGAAAAACGGCCTGAAATTCATCATTTTTTTTAATACGATTCTTTTTCTTCATATCAATTGACACTCCTGTATTTCATCAGTGGAAATTCATTACGGCTAGAAAAAAAGACCACTGATCGTTCAGTGGTCTACGCAGATAATACTTTTCTTCCTTTACGACGACGAGCTGCTAGCACTTTACGTCCGTTCGCTGTGCTCATACGGCTGCGGAAACCATGTACTTTGCTGCGCTTACGTTTATTTGGTTGGTAAGTTCTTTTCATTATATGACACCTCCCTGAGGAATATCTGTTAAAGACAGTCTTATAAATTATAGTTAATTAACTAGGAAAATGTCAATGGTTCTCGAAATTTTCATCAAATATTCACTTTAAATCTATTCACACCTTTTTTCACAAGTATCCCATTCTTTTGTGGATAAATATATTTTTTACTTTTTTATATCCACAAATTATTTTTCGACTTTTACACAGTATATCGTGTTGTGGACAAGTTTATTCCACAAGGTATTGATTTTGTGGATAACTTTCTAAAATTCATTGCTATGGCTACTTTTTTTTGATATTATAGTTGTGTTTTCACCTTGAATAATTTTTACACATTTAAACTTTATCCACAATTTGTGAATAACTTGTGGACAGTTATACTCACATGTGGGTAAACAGTTGTCCACATATGCTATTTTTGTCGAAAACTCTATCTCGTATACAAACAACGTTTTTAGGTTTTAAAATACGTTTCGTATAAATATACATTGAAGTTCAAAGGGGTTGTACATTTGTTGCACAACCTTATTCTTTTATCATGTTCGCAAAGGAGGGACACCCTTGGAAAATATCGCTGATTTATGGAATAGTGCGTTAACGGAATTGGAAAAGAAGGTAAGTAAACCAAGTTATGAAACATGGCTCAAATCAACAAAAGCACATGCTTTAAAAAAAGATACACTAACCATTATAGCTCCCAATGAATTTGCCCGTGATTGGTTAGAATCTCACTATTCAGAGCTAATTTCAGAAACAATTTATGATATAACAGGAGCAAAGTTGAGTATTCGTTTTATTATTCCTCAAAGTCAAACTGAAGAGGAGGTTGACTATCCTCCTGCAAAAGCAAAAAAGATGAATGATGAGTCCAATCATCTGCCACAAAGTATGTTAAATCCAAAATATACTTTTGATACATTTGTTATTGGATCTGGTAATCGTTTTGCTCACGCAGCTTCACTCGCTGTAGCTGAAGCACCAGCGAAAGCATATAATCCCCTATTTATTTACGGGGGCGTCGGACTTGGCAAAACCCACTTAATGCATGCAATTGGACATTATGTGATCGAACATAACCCAAACGCAAAAGTCGTTTATTTATCATCTGAAAAATTTACAAATGAATTTATTAATTCGATTCGTGATAATAAAGCGGTGGACTTTCGAAATAAATACCGAAATGTAGATGTTTTATTAATAGATGATATTCAATTCCTTGCCGGAAAAGAACAAACGCAAGAGGAATTTTTCCATACATTTAATGCATTGCATGAAGAGAGTAAGCAAATTGTAATCTCAAGCGATCGACCACCGAAGGAGATTCCGACATTAGAAGATCGTCTTCGTTCACGTTTCGAATGGGGATTAATTACGGATATCACACCGCCAGATCTTGAAACAAGGATTGCAATTTTACGTAAAAAAGCAAAAGCAGAAGGCCTCGATATTCCAAATGAAGTTATGATTTATATTGCGAATCAAATCGATTCAAACATCCGAGAACTGGAAGGTGCATTAATCCGAGTTGTTGCTTATTCCTCCTTAATTAATAAGGATATCAATGCCGATTTAGCTGCCGAAGCATTGAAAGATATTATTCCTAACTCCAAGCCGAAAATTATTTCCATTTATGATATTCAAAAGGCAGTTGGAGATGTTTATCAAGTGAAATTAGAAGATTTTAAAGCGAAGAAACGCACAAAATCTGTTGCGTTTCCTCGTCAAATTGCAATGTATTTATCACGCGAATTAACAGATTCATCTTTACCAAAGATAGGGGAAGAATTTGGAGGTCGCGACCATACAACGGTTATCCATGCACATGAAAAAATTTCGCGGCTCTTAAAAACAGATACACAACTACAAAAACAAATTGAAGAAATTAATGATATTTTAAAGTAGTAGCTGAATAGTGTGAATAACTTTTCCTGTTTTACGCACAGTCTATCCACATGTAGATAGACTGTTTTTACATCTTTGAACGGGGTTATCCACATATCCACAAGCCCTATTACTATTACTACTACTTTTTATCTTTATTAAATAAATAAAATCTTATACTTACCGGAGGTTTTCACTATGCGTTTTTCAATTCAAAAAGACTATCTTGTAAGAAGTGTACAAGATGTAATGAAAGCTGTTTCCTCTCGCACCACAATTCCGATCCTTACTGGAATTAAAGTTGTAGCTACAGAAGAAGGAGTTACATTAACAGGAAGTGATGCAGATATTTCAATCGAATCATTTATTCCTGTTGAAGAAGATGGAAAAGAAATCGTAGAAGTTAGTCAATCAGGTAGTATTGTTTTACAAGCAAAATATTTTAGTGAAATCGTAAAAAAATTACCAAAAGACATTGTCGAAATTTCTGTCGAAAATCATTTTATGACAAAAATAAAATCTGGAAAATCAGAGTTTAATTTAAATGGATTAGATTCTGCGGAATATCCATTATTACCACAAATCGAAGAACATCATGTATTTAAAATACCAACAGATTTACTAAAACATATGATTCGTCAAACTGTATTTGCAGTATCAAGTTCTGAAACTCGCCCAATCTTGACAGGTGTAAACTGGAAGGTATATAACAGCGAGTTAACTTGTATTGCAACAGATAGTCACAGATTGGCACTTCGCACAGCGAAAATTGAAGGGCATAACATTTCTGATGAATTTCAAGCAAATGTTGTCATTCCAGGTAAAAGTTTAAATGAGTTAAGTAAAATTTTAGATGAGTCTGAAGAAATGGTGGATATTGTTATTACAGAGTATCAAGTATTATTCCGAACAAAACATTTATTATTCTTCTCTCGATTATTGGAAGGGAATTACCCTGATACAACTCGCTTAATTCCTGCTGAAAGTAAGACGGATATCTTTGTCAATACGAAAGAGTTTTTGCAAGCTATTGATCGCGCTTCCTTGTTGGCAAGAGATGGGCGTAACAACGTTGTAAAACTATCAACATTTGAACAGAAAATGCTAGAAATTTCTTCGAATTCACCGGAAATTGGGAAAGTAGTAGAAGAAGTTCAATGTGAAAAAATAGATGGTGAAGAATTAAAAATATCATTTAGTGCAAAATATATGATGGATGCATTAAAAGCTTTAGATAGTACTGAAATTAAAATTAGCTTTACTGGTGCGATGAGACCTTTCTTAATTCGTACAGTAAATGATAACTCCATTATTCAACTAATTTTACCGGTTCGTACTTACTAAAAAGAATGAGGGTTGCTAGTTTTTATGTACTAGCGACCCTTGTTTGATTTTGGGTATTACTTTCCTAATGCTAGTTTATTTAGTACAATGAAAGAATGAACACTTTCAGAAAGTGAGCGATTTTATGAAACGTATTAAAATTTCAACAGAGTATATTACATTAGGGCAATTTTTAAAACTTGCTGATGTAATTGATACAGGTGGAGCTGTAAAATGGTTCTTGCAAGAATATGAAGTGTACGTGAATCAAGAACTTGAAAATAGACGAGGTAGAAAATTGTACGCCAATGATATAGTTGAAATTCCGGGAAACGGAACATTTCAAGTTCAATCATAAAGGGGGAGCCCTTTGTTTATTTCAGAAATACAATTAAAAAATTATCGAAATTATGAAGATTTAAACCTTTCTTTTGAGGATAAAGTCAATGTAATCATTGGTGAAAATGCACAAGGGAAAACAAATTTGATGGAAGCGATCTATGTGTTAGCAATGGCGAAATCTCATAGAACGTCAAATGATCGTGAACTCATCCGATGGGATGAGGATTATGGTAAAATAAAAGGTAGATTACAAAAACGAAATAGTTCCGTATCTTTGGAATTAAATATTTCTAAAAAAGGAAAAAAGGCAAAATTGAATGAACTTGAACAACAAAAGTTGAGCCAATATATTGGTGAGATGAACGTTGTTATGTTTGCCCCTGAAGATTTAAATCTTGTAAAAGGAAGTCCTCAAGTCAGAAGACGCTTTTTAGATATGGAATTAGGACAAATAGCTCCTGTTTATTTGTATGAATTAAGTCAATATCAAAAAGTGCTCACACAACGAAACCATTTGCTTAAGGCAATGCAAGGTAAAAATGAGGAAACGATGTTGGATGTATTTACGCTTCAACTTATTGAACATGGTACGAAAATTCTACAAAAACGTTTTGAATTCTTACATTTACTACAAGAGTGGGCTGCTCCAATCCATCGTGGGATTAGCAGAGGGCTTGAGGAATTGGAAATCGTTTATAAGCCAAGTGTAGATGTATCAGAATCAATGGATTTGTCGAAAATAAAAGAAGTATACTATGAAAGTTTTCAATCTGTGAAACAACGTGAAATTTTCCGTGGTACGACTTTAATTGGTCCTCATCGTGATGATTTACAATTCTTCGTTAATAGTAAAAATGTTCAAGTCTTTGGCTCACAAGGCCAGCAACGAACAACTGCACTATCCCTAAAATTAGCTGAAATTGAATTGATTTATGCAGAGGTAAAAGAGTACCCAATTCTTTTATTAGATGATGTATTATCAGAATTAGATGATTACCGTCAATCACATCTTTTAAATACAATTCAAGGAAAAGTGCAAACATTTGTGACAACGACGAGTGTCGACGGAATTGAACACGAAACATTAAAAAAAGCGAAAACAATTCATGTAAAAAGCGGCACGGTAGATTGTGAAATAGACAGAATATAACTTCTGTTTAAATGGAAAAGTAGGTGATCTTTGTGTCAATGGAACAAAAGGAAATGCAAGCAAACTCATATGATGAAAGTCAAATACAGGTACTTGAAGGGTTAGAAGCAGTTCGAAAACGCCCAGGTATGTACATTGGATCGACAAGTGGAAAAGGTCTTCATCACCTTGTATGGGAGATTGTAGATAATAGTATTGATGAAGCGTTAGCGGGATATTGTGATGAGATTAATGTGGTCATCGAAGAAGACGATAGTATCCGTGTAACGGATAACGGCCGTGGTATTCCAGTTGGTATACAAGAAAAAATGGGACGTCCTGCGGTAGAAGTCATTATGACAGTACTTCATGCTGGTGGTAAATTTGGCGGTGGTGGTTATAAAGTTTCCGGTGGTCTTCATGGTGTAGGGGCATCTGTAGTAAACGCCCTATCAACCGAGTTAGAAGTATTTGTACACCGCGAAGGAAAAATCCACTACCAAAAATATGAACGAGGCATTCCAGTTGCAGATTTAAAAGTAATTGGTGAAACAGATCGCACAGGAACAATAACTCGCTTTAAGCCAGACCCAGAAATTTTTAAAGAAACAACCGTGTATGATTTTGATATATTAGCAACTCGTATGCGTGAACTAGCATTTTTAAATCGTAATATTAAATTAACAATTGAAGATAAACGTGAAAATAAACAGAAGAAAGAATTCCATTACGAAGGTGGAATTAAATCTTATGTTGAACATTTAAATCGTTCGAAGCAGCCAATTCATGAAGAACCAGTATATGTAGAAGGCGCAAAAGATGGGATTCAGGTTGAAGTTTCTCTCCAATATAACGAAGGATATACAAATAATATTTATTCATTTACAAATAACATCCATACGTATGAAGGTGGTACGCATGAGGTTGGATTTAAAACAGCTTTAACGCGTGTGATTAATGACTATGGAAGAAAAAATAATATTTTAAAAGATGCTGATAGTAATTTAACTGGTGAAGATGTTCGGGAAGGTTTAACTGCAATTGTATCCATTAAACATCCGAATCCGCAATTTGAAGGGCAGACAAAGACGAAACTTGGTAATAGCGAAGCGAGAACGATTACAGAGTCTGTATTTTCAGAGGCGTTTGAAAAGTTTCTTCTAGAAAATCCAAATGTTGCACGTAAAATTGTGGAAAAAGGGACAATGGCAGCAAGAGCACGTGTAGCTGCGAAGAAAGCGCGTGAATTAACTCGTAGAAAGAGTGCGTTAGAGGTTTCAAGTTTACCTGGTAAGTTGGCGGATTGTTCTTCTAAAGACCCATCCATCAGTGAAATTTATATCGTAGAGGGTGACTCTGCGGGTGGATCTGCAAAGCAGGGGCGCGATCGTCACTTCCAAGCAATCTTACCGCTTAAGGGGAAAATCATTAACGTTGAGAAAGCTCGATTAGATAAAATTTTATCCAATGATGAAGTGCGTACAATTATTACAGCAATTGGGACAAACATCGGTGGCGATTTTGATATATCAAAGGCCCGCTATCATAAAGTTATTATTATGACCGATGCCGATGTCGATGGTGCACATATTCGTACCCTATTATTAACGTTCTTCTATCGTTATATGCGTCAAATTATTGAACATGGTTATGTATATATTGCACAACCACCATTGTTTAAAGTGCAACAAGGGAAAAAGATTCAGTATGCTTATAACGAAAAAGAACTTGAAAGAATATTGGCCGAGTTGCCGGCGCAACCTAAGCCAAGTATTCAGCGTTACAAAGGTCTTGGTGAGATGAATCCGGCTCAATTATGGGAAACGACAATGGATCCAGAGGTGCGTTCATTATTGCAAGTTTCTTTACAAGATGCAATCGAAGCGGATGAAACTTTTGAAATTTTAATGGGAGATAAAGTTGAACCGCGTCGTAATTTCATTCAAGAGAATGCAAAATATGTAAAAAACCTTGATATTTAAGATAAATAACGACAGGAATCTCAATGTTCCTGTCGTCTATATATAAATCAATGTAATTTGTAACGGAAATGTAAGAGGAGGTGCTGGTTGATGTCAGATAATCAACAACAAGCACGAATTCGAGAGGTTAATATTAGTCAGGAAATGCGTACCTCGTTTTTAGATTACGCAATGAGTGTTATCGTATCTCGTGCATTACCAGATGTGCGAGATGGATTAAAGCCTGTACATCGCAGGGTTTTATATGCAATGAATGATTTAGGTATTACTGCTGATAAAGCGTATAAAAAATCAGCACGTATTGTTGGGGAAGTAATCGGTAAGTATCATCCACACGGTGATTCAGCTGTTTATGAAACTATGGTACGTATGGCACAAGATTTTAGCCAGCGCTATATGCTCGTTGATGGACATGGAAACTTTGGTTCTATTGATGGTGACTCTGCAGCAGCGATGCGTTATACAGAAGCAAAAATGTCTAAAATCTCTATGGAACTATTGCGCGATATTACAAAAAATACAATAGACTATCAAGATAACTATGATGGTTCTGAGAGAGAGCCGGTTGTACTACCTGCTCGTTTCCCTAATTTATTAGTAAATGGTGCGACTGGTATCGCTGTTGGTATGGCGACAAATATTCCACCTCATCAACTTGGAGAAGTAATTGATGGGGTCTTAGCTTTAAGCCGTAATCCTGAGATTACAATCGCGGAGTTAATGGAGTATATTCCAGGGCCAGATTTCCCTACAGCAGGTCTTATTTTAGGGAGAAGTGGAATTCGCAGAGCCTATGAAACTGGGCGCGGTTCTATTACACTACGGGCAAAGGTTGAAATTGAAGAAAAAGCGAATGGACGACAATCCATTATTGTCACAGAAATACCTTATCAAGTAAATAAGGCTCGCCTTATTGAAAAAATTGCAGAATTAGTTCGCGATAAAAAAATTGATGGTATTACAGATTTACGTGATGAATCTGATAGAAGAGGTTTACGAATTGTCATGGAAGTTCGTCGTGATGCAAATGCTAACGTGCTTCTAAACAATTTATATAAACATACGGCCCTTCAAACAAGTTTTGGCATTAATATGCTTTCACTTGTAGATGGAGAACCAAAAGTATTAAATTTAAAACAAACGCTATATTATTACTTGGAACATCAAAAAGTAGTTATTCGTAGACGCACAGCTTACGAATTAGAAAAGGCAGAGGCTCGTGCTCATATTTTAGAAGGTTTACGAATTGCTTTAGATCACCTTGATGAAGTAATTACGTTAATACGTAGTTCGAAAACAGCAGATATTGCAAAACAAGGATTGATAGAGCGATTTGCTTTAAGTGAAAAACAAGCACAGGCAATATTAGATATGCGCTTGCAACGCTTAACAGGATTAGAACGAGAGAAAATCGAGCAAGAATATCAAGAACTATTGAAATTGATTGCTGAGTTAAAAGCAATCTTAGCCGATGAAGAAAAGGTTCTAGAAATTATTCGTGAAGAATTAACAGAAGTAAAAGAACGATTTAACGATGAGAGAAGAACTGAAATTACAATTGGTGGTATTGAATCTATTGAGGATGAAGATTTAATACCAGAGCAAAATATTGCGATTACGTTGACTCATAACGGATACATTAAACGATTACCAGCTTCTACATATAAAACGCAGAATCGTGGAGGTCGTGGTGTACAAGGAATGGGTACAAATGATGATGATTTTGTTGAACACTTATTAACGACATCAACACATGATCATATTTTATACTTTACCAATAAAGGTAAAGTATACCGTACAAAGGGATATGAAATCCCAGAGTATAGCCGTACAGCGAAAGGAATACCGATTATTAATTTATTAGAAGTAGATAAGGATGAGTGGGTCAACGCTATTATTCCAATTCGTGAATTTGGTGATGATCAATTCTTATTCTTTACAACAAAACAAGGGATCTCTAAGAGAACGCCGCTTTCATCATTCTCAAATATTCGTACAAACGGCTTGATAGCCATCTCTCTTCGTGAAGAAGACGAGGTGATTTCTGTACGTTTAACATCTGGTGACAAAGATATTATTGTTGGTACAAGTAACGGTATGTTAATTCGATTTAATGAACAAGATGTGCGCTCTATGGGACGTAATGCAGCCGGGGTAAAAGCTATAACATTAGATGAAGATGATCATGTTGTAGGTATGGAAATTGTCGAAGAGAATATGAATGTGTTAATTGTAACGAAGAATGGATACGGAAAGCGTACACCGATTGAGGAGTATCGCATCCAAAGTCGTGGCGGGAAAGGTTTGAAAACGTGTAATATTACAGAGAAAAACGGCAAGTTAGTAGCAGTTAAGTCTGTAACAGGCGAAGAAGATATCATGCTGATTACGGCAGCAGGTGTTATTATTCGAATGCCAGTTGAACAAATCTCGCAAATGGGGCGTAATACACAGGGTGTACGTTTGATTCGTCTGGAAGATGATCAAGAAGTAGCAACAGTAGCAAAAGCCCAAAAAGAAGATGAGGAAGAAAGCGAAGAAGCTTCTGAAGAATAAGAGAGAGGGGGAATAATCCCTTTCTCTTATTTTTTAGATTCATGCTTGCAAAGTAAAAGAAAAGCCTATATAATAGGCAAAGTCAGCAAATAAAGAAGTAAATGCACTTCAAAAAAATGTTGACGAAAAAAGTATATTATGTTACATTATAAGAGTCGCTAAAACGCGATATTGAACTTTGAAAACTAAACGAAACAAACAACGTGAAACGTCAATTTTTATTTATGATGCTAGACAAACTTTATTGGAGAGTTTGATCCTGGCTCAGGATGAACGCTGGCGGCGTGCCTAATACATGC